>CAZHTI010000005.1:0-5419 GCA_964535755.1 uncultured Salinisphaerales bacterium
GGCGAGGCATGCCTCGCCCCTACATGGGCTAGGGCAAGGCATGCCTTGCCCCTACGGTCAGGGCTAGGGCAGCACGGTGAGTGTCAGCACCCCTGGCGTGCTTAGGCCATTGGCGGCGGTGGCGCTGTAGTTGATGGTGACGACGCCAGCAAAACCCGCACTAGGCACATAGCGCACTTGGTTGTTGACGATGCTCACGCTGCCAGCGTTCGGGATGAGCAGATTCACCGGCACGGTGAGCACCACATTGGCGGTCGTCAGGCTCAGCGTACCGCCGCCGGGGTTGAGGTCGTTGGCGAGCACGTCGATGTCCAGCGTGCCGGCGCTGCTGCTGTGGGTAACGACATCCGGCAGTGCCACCGGCGGGATCAACGGCAGCGCGGGCGTGACGGTGATGGTGACCAATCCAGTGGCGGTTTGGCCTTCACCCGTCGTTACGGTGTAACTCAGGGTGGCGACACCCGCAAAGCCAGCGGCAGGGGTGAACTGCAATTGATTGCCACTGATGCCCACCGTGTGCGTGGCGACCGGCAGCGAGACCAAGCTGCTGACGCTGCTCAAGGTCAGGCCGGTGCCGCTGGCATCGAGGTCGTTCGCCAGCACGTTGATGAGCGTCGCCCCGTCGTCTTGATTGAGGGTGGCGACGTCGGGCAATGCCACCGGCGGCAAGGGCAGGGCGTTGGGCGTG
Organism: uncultured Salinisphaerales bacterium; assembly: GCA_964535755.1. GTDB lineage: Bacteria > Pseudomonadota > Gammaproteobacteria > Nevskiales > Nevskiaceae > Stagnimonas. Next base: position 689 of record CAZHTI010000005.1, read on the forward strand.
ATAGTGATGGTGGCGAGACCAGTGGCGGTAGCACCGTTGGAATCGCTGGCGGTGTAGGTCACGGTGACCACGCCGACGTAGCTGGCGGGCGCGCTGAGCTGTAGTTGGTTGCCGACCACGCTGGCGCTGATAGCCGCATCGGGCGGCAGGGCAGTGGGCGTGCCTACGGCGCTGAGGGTGAGCCCGCCGCCACTGGGGTCGATGTCATTGGCGAGCACGTTGACGCTGATCGGGCTACTGCCTTGAGCGGCGAGTTGCACGTCCGGCACCGCGATGGGCGGCACGGCGAGGGCGAGGGGCGACACGGTAATCGTGGCCAAGCTGCTGCCCGTCATGCCATTGCCGTCGGTGACCGTGTAGTTGACGGTGATCACACCCGCATAGCTGGCTGGCCGCGTTACGCGCAGCTCGTTGTTGGCGATGGCCACGGTGATGCCCGCGTCCATAGGCAGCGCCAGCAGCAGGCTGGCCGCACTCAGCGTCAGGCCAGAGCCGGAGGTGTCGATGTCGTTGCTGCGGACGTTTAGGACGACATCCGCCGCGCCTTGGGTCACCAAAGCCGCATCCGGCACCGCCAGCGGCGGCAGCGACAGCGCGGCAGGCGTGATCGTCACCGTCGCAACGCCCGGCGCGCTTTGGCCGTTGGCGTCGGTCACGGTGTAGCCCAAGGTGACGATGCCGAAGTAGCTCGCTGGGCGGCTCAGCACCACGTTGCCGCCTTCCACCCGCACGCTGAGCCCTGCCTCGGGCGGCAGTGCCAGAGTGAGGCTGGCGGCGGTCAGCTCCAGCCCACCACCGGCGCTGTCTAGGTCATTGGCGCGGACATCCAGCACCACATCGGCGGCGCCCTGCGGCAGCACCGCGACATCCGGCACCGCCACCGGCGGCAGGGCGATGGGGGCGACCGTCACGACGATGGGGGCGACACTGGTCTGGCCAGCGCCGTCGGTGATGGTGTAGCTCAGGGTGATGACGCCGACATAGCCCGCAGGCGGCGTGATGGTGACGGTGCTGCCGTTGGTGGTCGCGGTGATGTTGCCGGTCGGCAGGCCAGCAATCACGTCCACCGCGCTGACGGTCAGACCAGTGCCGCTGGGGTCGATGTCATTCGCCAACACATTGAGCGTGGCAGAGGTATTGCTGCTGTTGAGGGTGGCAATGTCGCCGACGGCGATGGGCGGGACGCTGAGGGCGATGGGCGACACCACCACCGTGATGAGGCCGGTGGCCGCACTGCCGTTGCCATCGGCAATGGAGTAGGTGGCGGTCTGCACGCCGACGAAACTGGCGTCCGGCGGGGTATAGCGGACGCGGTCACCATCGACCGTGAACGTGCCGTTGTTCAAGGGCGGCACGCTGAGGGTGGAGGCAGCGCTGGTCACCGTGAGGCCGGAGCCAGAGAGATCCACATCGTTGGCAAGCACAGGGATCAGCACGCTAGCGCCGGGCGTGGTGCTGACGATGTCGGGGATAGCGACTGGTGGGGCAGCCAGCGGTAATACCGTCACCACCACCAAGCCGTTGGCGGTCGCGCCATTGGCATCGGTCAGCACATAGCTAAAGGTCTCGACACCGGTAAAGCCCGCGCGCGGGGTGTAGCGCACGCGGTCATTGACGATGCTCAGACTGCCTGCCGCCCCCGGGGGGACGGTCGCGGTGGCGGTCACGCTGCTGAGCGTTAAGCCGCCACCCGCACCGTCAATATCATTGGCCAGCACGTTGAGGTCTGCGCTATTGCCATCGTTATTCAGCGTGAAGGCATCCGGCACGGCGGCAGGCGGCACGGCGATCGGGCTGACAGTAATCAGAGCCGTCGCTTGGGCGGTATTGCCGTTGCCATCGCTCACGGTGTAGACGATGGGCTGCACACCAATAAAGCCGGGCGGCGGGGTAAAGCGCAGCAGTTTGCCGTCGGGGGTCACGAACAGCTCGGGCACCGCTGCGTTGGATTGCGTCGTCCCAGCTTTGGGTGCAGTGGCACTGACGATGGTCAGCGTGTCGCCGTCGGGGTCGCTGTCATTGGCGAGCACGTCGACGGGGTTATTGCTGGAGTTCGCTTGCACCAAGGCGACATCGTTATTGGCCGTGGGTGCTGAGTTCGGGGACGGCCCACCGCCTCCGGTGCTGCCGCCGCCGGACGTGCCGCTGCCGCCGCTGCTGCCGCCGACGGAAATCGGGTTCGTGCCTCGTCCACCAGAATCACCACAGGCCGCCAGAGAGAGTATTGAGGCGGCGAAAACGACGCGCAGTAAGCTGTGCATGGGCGGGGAGGGCCGTGTTGGAGTGGTCTACACTGACAATGTCCGCAAAATCGCCGGAAAGTTGACAGTCAGACCGACCAACGGCAGCACTTAGCCCCATGACATTTGGTTCATGAAACCCAACAAAATCAGAGTTTTACGCGCCCTAGGGGTGGATGTGTACCGGCCCAAAAAGGTGGTTTCTGAGTTGGTGAATCAGCCCTCAGAGGATGAGCGGCAGCAATCGCCCCCGATAACGGCTGTCGCGGCTATTGCAGCGCCAGCGGTAGGGAGCGAACAACACCACGAGGCCCCCCTAGTTATGCCGCTGCCCTTGCCGCCCCGCACGCTCGTTGCAAATTACGGCGCGGTGCGCTCCATCCCGCAGGATTGGCAGGGCTTGGCCGCGATGGTCAAGGATTGTCAATATTGCAAGCTCTGCGAAACCCGCACGCAGACGGTGTTCGGCACCGGCCCGGAAACCGCGCCGCTGATGATCGTCGGCGAGGGCCCGGGGGCGGATGAAGACGCCAGCGGCCTGCCGTTTGTGGGTAGAGCCGGCAAACTCCTAGACGAGATGCTCCAAGCCATAGGCCACAGCCGGGGCAGCAATACCTACATCGCTAACGTCGTTAAATGCCGCCCACCAGGCAACCGCGACCCGGAGAAAGACGAAGTCGAAGGCTGCCGTGCCTACCTCGATGCGCAGATCGCCCTACTCAAGCCCAAGCTCATCGTCGCCCTAGGACGTGTTGCCGCCCAGCGCCTGCTCAGCAGTGATGAAGCGCTCTCCAAGCTGCGCGGCCCGGTGCACCACTACGGCAGCTTAGCGACGCCAGTGATGGTCACCTACCACCCGGCTTATCTCCTGCGCAGCCCGCGCGAAAAGGCCAAGAGCTGGGAGGACTTAAAGAAGGTCTGGCAATTTTTGCAGCCCGCCGCATGAGCCAGAGCAGCCTGCGCACGCAGCGGCTGACCGCAGAGCACTTACCGCTGATCGACGCCATTGAGCAACGCGCCTATCCGCACCCGTGGACAGCGCGCATCCTGCAAGAGAGCCTCGCCTCCAATAGCGTGTGCACCGGCCTGTTTGATGCGGCCGATGCGCTCTTGGGCTATGCCTTTGTGCTGACCGCAGTCGGCGAGGCGCAAGTACTCAACATCACCATCGCGCCGGAGCAGCAAGGCCGTGGCTTTGGCCGATACTTGATGGAGCACATCCTCCTCAGCGCCCGTAAAAAGCGCTGCACGACCGTCCTGCTGGAAGTCCGCCGCAGCAATAAACCGGCGCGGCGGCTGTATGAATCCCTAGGCTTTGCCACGCTTGGCGTGCGCAAGGGCTACTACCCATTGGCCGAAGGCAGAGAAGATGCCCTAGTCCTAGGCTTGGAACTGCTATGAACGATGCCAAGAAGTCGCAACTCAGCTGGGCGCTCTATGACTGGGCCAATTCCGCCTTTGCCACCACCGTGCTGGTGGGCTTGTTCCCGGTGTTCTTCAACAGCTACTACGCCCAAGGGCTAGAGGGCACCACCACGACCTTCTACCTCGGCGCCTACGGCAACTCGCTGCCGGCCTTCATCGTCATGTTGTTGGCGCCGACACTGGGCGTCATCGCCGACCGGCGTGGCTGGCGCAAGCGCCTGCTGGCGCTGTTTACGGTCATCGGCGTCACCGCTACTGCCGGACTGTTTTTCGTCGGCCCGGGCCAATGGCAATGGGCGATTGGCTTGTTCGCGCTCGCCGCCGTCGGCTTCTTTGGCGGCTTGGGTTTCTACGACTCTCTGCTCATGGATGTCGCCAAGCCTGAGGAGCGTGACCGCGTCTCTGCCTATGGCTATGGGCTCGGCTATTTGGGCGGCGGCGTGCTGTTTTTGGTCAACGTCGCGGCGGTGCTCAAGCCGGAACTCTTCGGCCTTGCCGATAAGGCCAGTGCAGTCAAATGGGCCTTCGTCAGCGTCGCCGTCTGGTGGCTGCTGTTCTCACTGCCCTTGTTCATCCAAGTGCGGGAGCGCCCCGCGCAAGCGCAGAGTGTGGGCTGGAAGGACTTCGCCGCCACCATCCGCCGCATCGCCAGCAATAAGCCGGTCTGGATGTTCCTGCTCGGTTATTGGCTCTACATCGATGCGGTCGGCACGGTGGCGACGATGGCGGCGGACTTCGGCGTCAAGCTCGGCTTTGCCTCGGACTCGCTGATCAAAGCAATCCTCATTGTCCAGTTCGTCAGCTTCCCCGCAGCCGTCGGCTTTGGTTACCTCGCCGGCGTCATCGGTGCCAAGCGTGGCTTGTATCTGGGGCTGTCGGTCTACATCGGCGTCACCCTTTGGGCGCTCGACATGCAGACCGAGCAAGATTTTTATTGGATGGCGTGTGCGGTGGGCTTGGTGCAGGGCGGCGTGCAGAGCCTCTCGCGCAGTTACTACGCCTCGCTGATTCCTGCCGAGGAATCCGGCGAATACTTTGGCTTCTACAACATGCTCGGCAAGTTCGC
>CAZHTI010000005.1:5519-13093 GCA_964535755.1 uncultured Salinisphaerales bacterium
CCCCCGTTAAGCGGCTGTCATTGCAGCCGAACGGGGGGCATGTTCCAATAGCGGGCTAGCAACCTGCCGGATTCGGATCAATCGGCTGCAAAAGCATCTGCGCGGCCCATATTTCGCCGTCTTTTTGCCCCATAGAACCACGATGGGGCGGCAAAGCCGACAAAAATCTTGACTCGCGCAATTGCTTTTTCGCTGTCGATGGTTCTAATCCCGCAGGCTGCCGTATCCGCTCAACTCTTTCGCACATCCCTAGTCCACATCCATGCAAGTTCAACTCGAAACCACCACCGGCCTCGCCCGCACGCTGCGCGTGAACATCCCAGCCGAGCGCGTGGAAGGCGCCGTTGCCGCACGTCTGAGGCGCATTGCGGCCAAGGCCAAGCTGCCTGGCTTCCGCCCCGGCAAAGCCCCGTTCAAGGTGATTGAGAGCCAGTACAAGGATTCCGCCCGCTTTGACGTGATGAACGACCTCATCAACGAGACCTTCCCCAAGGCTCTGGATGAAGTGAAGCTGCAACCCGCTGGCAGCCCTAAGTTTGATCTCAGCAGCATGGAGAACGGCCTGGAGTACACCGCGAGCTTTGAGGTTTACCCAGAAATCACCCTCAATACCGCTGGCCTCGCCGTTAGCAAGCCGAGCGTCGAAATCTCTGAAGCCGACGTCGATCGCCTGATCGAAAACCTGCTCAAATCGCGCCGCACGTTTGCGGATACCAGCCGCGCTGCCGCGACCGGCGACCAAGTCACGGTCGACTTCTTAGGCACGCTGAACGGCGAAGCATTCCCCGGTGGCGAAGGCCGCGACGTGCAGTTCGAAATCGGCGCGGGCCAGTTCCTGCCTGACCTCGAAAACGGCATTGCTGGCCACGCCGCTGGCGAGCAATTCACCGTCGATGTTGCCTTCCCCGAGGACTATCGCGCTGAGAACCTCAAGGGCAAGACCGCGCAGTTCGCCGTCACCATGAAGAACGTGAAGGAAGCGACGCTGCCCGCATTGGACGACGCCGAGTTCCTCAAAGCCCACGGTGCTGAGGACATCGACACCCTGCGTGCTAAGAGCAAGACCGCGCTGGAGAACGAGCGCAACAAGGCCATCAAAAACCGCGTCAAGGCGCAGGTGCTGGACCAACTGCTCGCTGCCAACCCCATCGATGTGCCGAACGCACTGATCGAGCAAGAAGTCCCGCGTCTGCGCGAAGAAGCCCTCGCCCGCATGGGTAATGCCAAGATTCCAGAGGAGAAGAAGGCCGAGCTCTTCCCCGCCGCGCTGTTTGAAGCCAGCGCCAAGCGCCGCGTTTCTCTGGGCCTATTGATTGGCGAAGTCATTAAGACCCGCGAACTCAAGCTCGACCCAGCCCGCGTCGAAGCCACCCTCACCGAGATGGCCGGCGACTACGAAGACCCAGCAGAAGTAAAGAGCTACTACCGTGGCCGCCAAGACCTGATGCAGGGCCTGCGCGCGGTGGTGTTGGAGGAGCAAGTGGTGGAATCCCTCACCGCCGATGCCCAAGTCACCGACACGGCGATGACGCTGGAACAGTTGCTCAACCCGCAGCAAACCCCCGCTGCCGCCTAAATGGCAAGCCGTCGGTGGTTTTGGGGCTTTGCGGGCTAGAGCTCCAGAAGGCCGCTGCTTAGGCAGCGGCTTTTTTTGCTTCCGCCCCTTGGAATCTGCCCAACACCCCCGACCCTTACCTATTGTCTAAACCAAAACGACTCACAGAGACCGCCATGCTCCAGAACCCACAAGCCAATCTTGTCCCCATGGTTATCGAACAAACCGCCCGAGGCGAGCGTGCGTTCGATATCTACTCCCGCTTGCTCAAGGAGCGCGTGATCTTTTTGGTAGGTCCGATTGACGACTTCATGGCCAACTTGGTGGTGGCACAGCTGCTGTTCTTGGAGTCTGAGAACCCGGATAAAGACATCAGCCTCTACATCAACTCCCCAGGCGGGGTGATCACCAGCGGCATGGCGATTTTCGACACCATGCGCTTCATCAAGCCCGATGTGTCGACGCTCTGCATCGGCCAAGCATGCAGCATGGGCAGCTTTTTGTTGGCTGCTGGTGCGAAGGGCAAGCGCTTTGCGCTACCGCACTCCCGCGTGATGATTCACCAGCCCTCTGGCGGCGCGCAGGGGCAAGCGACGGACATCGAAATCCAAGCGCGGGAAATTTTGAAGATGCGCGAGCAGCTCAACAAGCTCTACGTCGAGTTCACCGGCCAGCCGCTGGATCGTATCGAGCGCGATATGGAGCGCGACCGCTTCATGTCAGCCGCCGAGGCGCAGGAGTACGGTTTGCTGGATCAGGTGATTGCTAACCGCAATTCCGTGGCACCCGCGGTCTAAGTGTTTGAGCCTTGCTCTGGGCGGCGATTTGCGGCCCAGCAGCTTCGGATTTGGTCACGTTTTTGCAACATCGATTTTCAGGGCGATAATCACGCCCTAGTTGCACCCCTTTTATCTGCTGGACATTGAGCTGGAATGACTACCGAATTGCGCAGCCCCTCCAATAACGGCCGAGTGCTGTATTGCACTTTTTGCGGCAAGAGCGAGCACGAGGTGCGCAAGCTCATCGCTGGGCCGCAGGTGTACATCTGCGACGAATGCGTTGAGCTGTGCAACGACATCATCCGTGAGGAAGTCGCGACCAAACCCCATCAAACCAAGGGTTTGCCGAAGCCGCACGAAATTCGCGCGGTGCTGGATGAGTACGTCATCGGCCAAGAGCAGGCCAAGAAAGTGCTGGCGGTGGCGGTGTACAACCACTACAAGCGCTTGGCCAGCAAATCTGGCCCCGGCAGCAATGATGTTGAGCTCTCCAAGAGCAATATTTTGCTGATCGGCCCCACCGGCTCCGGCAAGACTTTGCTGGCCGAGACCCTGGCCAAGCTGCTGGATGTGCCGTTTGCGATTGCTGATGCCACCACGTTGACCGAAGCCGGCTACGTCGGCGAGGACGTTGAGAACATCATCAGCCGCCTGTTGCAGAAGTGTGAGTACGACGTCGAGAAAGCCCAGCGCGGCATCGTCTACATCGACGAAATCGACAAAATCGCCCGCAAGTCTGAGAACCCGTCCATCACCCGTGACGTGACCGGCGAAGGCGTGCAGCAAGCACTGCTGAAGCTCATTGAAGGCACGGTCGCCAACGTGCCGCCCAACGGTGGCCGCAAGCACCCGCAGCAGGAACTGATTCAGGTCAACACGGCCAACATTCTGTTCATCTGCGGCGGTGCGTTCTCTGGCTTGGACCGCATCATCCATCAGCGCTTGGACAAGGGCGGCATTGGCTTCTCAGCCCCGGTCAAGAGCAAGTCCGACACCAAGGCGCTCAACGACACGCTGAAGAGCTTGGAGCCGGATGACCTCGTGCGCTACGGCCTGATCCCCGAGTTCATCGGCCGCCTGCCGGTCGCCGCGGTGCTGGAAGAACTCGATGAGCGTGCGCTGATTAGCATCCTCAAGGAGCCGAAGAACGCGCTGGTCAAGCAATACAGCAAGTTGTTCCAGATGGAAGGGGTGACGCTGGAGTTCCGCGATGAGGCACTGATCGCGGTGGCCGAGAAGGCTAAGGAGCGCAAGACTGGTGCTCGTGGCCTGCGCACCATCATGGAGAAAATCCTCATGGAAACCATGTACGACCTGCCGTCGATGCAGAACGTCAGCAAGGTGGTCGTGGATGAAGCCGTCGCGCGGGGCGATGTGAAGCCTCTGATTGTTTACGAGAACAAGGAAGGCGGCAGCACGCCCAACAAGCAAGCGGCGGCCTAGGGTTCTCCGCTGGATTTGTCCCAGCCCCGCCACCGCGCGGGGCTTTTTATTTGCCGCACAGGTTTCACTCGCTCATGCACTATCGCCACGCCTACCACGCCGCCAACTTTGCTGATGTGTTCAAGCACACTGTGCTGCTGGCACTGCTGGAGGCCCTAAGCCGCAAGGACAAGCCTTGGTGTTACCTAGAGACCCACGCCGGTGCTGGCCGCTATGACCTGCAATCGGCGGAGGCTCTAGCGACCGGCGAAGCGGCAGACGGCATAGGCCGCCTGCAGGGCCTAGCCACAGCAACACTGCCACCGCTGCTGCAACGCTATCTCGCGGTGATTGCAGCGGCCAACGCTCCGGAGACGGGTACGCGCTACTACCCCGGCTCGCCGAGCTTTGCGTTTGCGGCGAAGCGGCCGGGTGATCGCATCGTGCTGTGCGAACAGGTGGCCGAAGTTGCTGCTGCGCTGCGCTCTGCCGTGCCGGGTGCCGAGGTGCATCAACGCGATGGCTATACCGCCTTCAGCTTGCTGCCTCCGCCTGAGAAGCGCGCGCTGGTGTTGGTCGATGCAGCCTTCGAACGCCGCGATGAGTTCGACGCCATGTTGGAGCTGGTGGAGAAGTCCCAAGCTCGCTTCCCGTCCGGCGTCTACGCGCTCTGGTACCCGATCAAAAACCGCCACTTGGTCGAGCGCTTCCGCCGCCGCTTGGGCAAGCAATCGAGCAAGCCGGTTCTGGACGTGGTGCTGGAGACTGGCGCGCCGCCAGACCAGCAAATGGTTGGCTGCGGGGTGGCGGTAGTGAACCCGCCGTTTGGCCTCGACACTGAGCTGAGCCCCAGCCTCCAGGTGCTCTCCGAACGCCTAGCCGCCAGCCGCGCTGCCGAGGCCAGCTTGGCTTGGCTGAAGACGGAAGCCGAGTGCGTCGCCACCGTAGCACCCAAGGCGCGGCGCTAACGGCCGAGCTAGCGCGGCATCACGGTTGCGGTTAAAGGTGCTGGCTCGGCGGTGCGGCTGCCATTCGTGGCGGCGACCGTCATGCCGTGCAGCAGCACATAGTCGATCTGGTCGCGGTAGCGCGGCTGTGGCACAGCGGTGGCGTTGTCGGCAGCAAAGCTGACCAGCTGCATACCAAGCACGTCGGGCGAGTTGGCGGTGAGTTTGTCCTGCCACCAGCATTCAAAGATGGCGCGCTCAGCACGCAGATCGACGATGCCGTAGCCGTGGTCGACCCACTCCATAAACTGCACGTTTTTATTGCCCTGCATTACCGCCTGCTCGACCCCACGCGCGCCAGCGACGTTGGCGGCAAAGGGGTTGTCGGGATTGGCGTTCTGTACCAACTCATCGGCACCGCCACGGCCCAGCGAGCTAGGTGCGAACTCCACACCAGCGGACGCCGCACGGTTGTTCAGTACCGGCGTATTGCCGGTGGCCGAGCGCACAAAGCCCGCGCCGCTGTTCTCGGGGGTGGAGCCGTTGCGCGTGCTGGCGACCGGAGGCCCGCTTTGGTAGGTGGAGGTGAGGCTATTGTTGGCGAGGACGTCGCTGCACATATTGCCGTGGGAGTCACCGGAGACGAACACAGTGCCACGAACACCGGCAGCGCGGATGGCGTTGTAGAAGGCAGTGCGCTCGCCGGTGTAGCGCGACCAGCGGGAGATATTGAGCTGCGGGGAGCTGGGTGCTCCGCCACCGATTTGAGGGATGTCCACCGGCGAGAACCAGGCTTGGCTGGCGAGCACCTTCCAGCGCACGCCACGGCTTTGCGCATCGGCCAAGCTGGTGGTGAGGAAATCAAACTGCGGTTTGCCAAACAGCGTGGGCGTGTTCGCAGGCAGGTGGCTGGCATCCAACGTTTGGTTGTAGCCGGGCAGGCCGATTTGTTGGTCCATACCGATGAACTCGGCCAAGGGGCCATAGGGCAGCTTACGCCAGAGCAGCTTGACCTCCGGTGGGGTGGGGTAGCTGCCGTTATCGACCAACAGAAAGCGGCCAGAGCCGTCTGCGAGCGGTGGGCGAGACGGTGTCCATTCCCAGAAGGCTTGGCAGCATTCTTCCAGCGTGGTGGTGCTGCCATCACCATTGACCGGCGAGTTCAGCTCGTTGCCGTAGTCCGGGTCGATGTCGTGGTTATCCCAGACGATGAACCAAGGGTGCTGCTGGTGCGCGCGCAGGTGCGCGGGGTCCGAGCGGAACAGCGCATAGCGGCGGCGGACTTCGGCCAGGTTGAGCCAGTCGCGATTGTCTGGGTGGGCAAGGTCACGATTGCCCTTGCGGGCGCGGACAAACTCGTCGCCGTCGATAAAGTCGTAGATGTAGTCGCCGCAGTGGATGACCAAATCCAAGTCGTTACGGTCAGCGATGTGGTCGTAGCCGCTCCAAGTGCTGGACCAATAGCTGCTACAGGCGGCGACGGCAAAGCGGATGTTGTCGACCGCAACCGACGGTGCGGTGCGGGTGCGGCCGACGATGCTGTTTTGGCCCAAAGCGCTAAAGCGGTAGTAGTAGGTGGTGGCAGGAGTGAGTCCAGTGACATCAACCTTCACCGTCCAGTCGCGCTCGGCAAGGGTGCTCTGGCTGCCGGACTTCACAAGCGGCGTCATCGTTGGGCTGGTAGAGACCTCCCAAGCCACGGGGATGCTGGCGGCACTGGGGGTGATTTCGGTGATGCGCGTCCAGATGATGACGCGATCGCTCAAGGGGTCGCCGCTGGCTACACCGTGGGCAAAGGGCAGGGCTAGAACGAGCGGGAAGTCAAAACTCGTCGGCTCCTGGCCAGGCTCTGGGAACACCTGAGGCGGTGCCGCTGGCGCGGGAACCGGAACCACCGGATTAAGGGGGCCGGTGCTGATTGTGGCGGCAGCAGGCCCGCTCGGCACGGATGGGCTGTCGCAGCCGGCCAGCGCCGTAGCGGCGGCGGCCATGCCAGCGGCTTTTAGGAATTCACGGCGATCCATTGGGGGCGGCGGCATAGCGCGGGCTCATCGGCAAAGTGACCAACGAGCATAAGCCGCAAATGTGACCAAGGCTTGACGACCGCGCAGTGCCTTTAGCGCGCCCAATGCAGCGGTAGCAGCGCCGCTAATCGCCCAGCGACATGCCCATGATGTTGAAGCCCGCATCGACGTAGAGAATCTCGCCGGTGATGCCGCTGGCGAGGTCACTGCTGAGGAAGGCCGCAGTGTTGCCGACTTCCTCAATCGTCACATTGCGCTTCAGCGCGCTGGCTTTTTCTGCCGCACCCAACATGCCCCGGAAGCCCTTGATGCCCGCCGCTGCGAGGGTTTTTATCGGCCCAGCAGAAATGCCATTAACGCGAATGCCCTCGGCACCGAGTTCAGCCGCCATCATCCGGACGTTCGCCTCCAGTGCTGCCTTGGCCGAGCCCATAACGTTGTACATCGGGATGGCGCGCACCGCACCGAGATAGGTCAGCGTCAGCAGGCTAGCGGCGCGGCCTTGCATCAAGGGGCGCGCAGCTTTGCCGAGCGCTGCAAAGGAATACGCCGAGATGTCGTGCGCGAGTGCAAAGCCGTCACGGGTGACGCTCTCCAAATAGCCGCCTTGCAGCAATTCTCTAGGCGCATAGCCAATGCTGTGGATGACGATGTCGATGCCATCCCATGCGTCTTTGAGATTGGCGAACACCGCCTCGATCTCGGCATCACGGGTGACGTCCAGCGGCATGACCAGCTTGGAGCCCACACTGTGTGCCAAGTCCTCAACCCGTGGCTTGAGCTTCTCGCCTTGATAGGTGAAAGCGAGCTCTGCGCCTTCCCGCGCGAAGGCCTCGGCGATGCCGGT
>CAZHTI010000005.1:13193-61350 GCA_964535755.1 uncultured Salinisphaerales bacterium
TCCGGCACTTCTTTGGCGCCGAAGTTCAGCGAGCGCACCTTGCTGATGATCTTGGCTTCAAGCTCAGGGTCGCCCAGTTCGCTGGAGACAATGCTCGCGCTGCTGACGCTGCCGGACGGCGCGATGGTGACGCTAATGATCACCTTGCCGGAGAGCATCGCGTTCTCGCGCAGCGCACGCAGATACATCGAGTAGAAGCTGCTTTGCGCGCGGTCGAACACCAACTGAATCTCGTCTTGACTACGGCCACCGCGCTTCGCCCCACCGCTGCCGTTGCCTTCAGACTTGGCTTTATCACGGCCAAAACCTACGGGGGAGGCGACCGTCGAGGTGCGGCGCTTGCCCAAGCCTTGGCCGCTTTGGGTGCTGCTGACGCTGGCCGTGCCGTTGCCGCCAATACCTTGTGAGCCTGCGGCTGCCGCCGCCAGAGCGCCTTCGCCACCGTCGCCACCGCTCGCACCGGCTGGCGCACCAGCAGCACCTTTAGAGGCGAGCACGCTGGGCGAGAGCGTCTGGGTGTTGTTGATCTCGCCCTTGTTGCGCAGGTCTGAGAGTTGGTCAGCAAACGCGAGCACACCACTTTTCTGCGCGACTTCGCGGGCCTTGACCGTCGGGTCAACCGGCACTGGCACGGGCTTTGGTGTTTGCTCGACCGGCTTCACGACCTTCTCTTTGACGACCGGTGCGGCTTCCTTCGGCGGCTCGGGGCGGTCCTCACGCGCTGGCGCGGGCTCCTCGATCTTCTCCGCTACGGGTGCGGGAGTTTGCTCGGCGGGTTCCTCCGACGGCAACAGTTCTACCGTCGCGGGTGGCACATAGGGGGCTTCCAAGGTGCGGCGCTCGTCGAGCTTCACTAGGCTGAGCAGCACAGAGAGCACGATGAAGGGAATCGCTACCGCGATCAGCACCTTGCGGAAGGCGCGGTCGGCTTCCTCCGCATACATCGCGCCGTCCCAGCGTAAATCCATTGCGTGGGCGCTCATTTGCCACCCCGCTTGCTGCTATGGGCGACGGAGATGGCAATGCGCGCGAACTTCTCGCTGCCGCAGGTAAACAGTACTTTCTTCAACACCGAGTAGGGCGTATCACGGTCGGCCATCACGTTCACTTCACCGCGGGTATTCGCACCACGCTCAGCGTTCTGCACCTGCACGAGCGTCACTTTGAGCAGTTCAGCACGCAGCGCGTCCAGCGGCTTGCCTTCAGGGGCGGCGACCGCATCCGCGAGGCTCATCACTTGGCGGCCCTGCACCAACACACCCTGCTTGGTGATGGTGACCACGGGGGCGTCGGTCGGTTGGTCGTTCGAGAGCGAGGTCGGGAGCGTCAGCTCCTTCGGGTTGCGCATGGTTTCAACGCTGGCGGTGGTCGCCAGCAGGAAGAACACCAGCACGGTAAAGACGTCGATCATCGACACCAAGTTCAGCGGTACCAACGACGGCTTGCGGCTGTGGCGGCGCATGATGCGCTTGGCGCGGCGGGAGAGGTGGCTCATTCAGGCACCTCGCTATTCGCTGCCGCCGCTGCGGGTGCATCACCCAAGCTGATCGACGGGAACAGCTCCAACAACTGGCGGCCATCATCGGACTTGGTCAAGCGCACGGCGTCCATGGTCTGCACCAAGGCGTCGTGGGTGATGCTGGGTTCCATCAGCAGGGTGATGCGCTTTTCTTCAGGGTTTTGCGCCTTCACTTCTTTGAGTTTGCTGTTGAGCGCTGAGTAGTCGACAGCACCTGCGCCGCCGAACTCGCCGAGCACGGTGTTGCCTTGTTGCAGCACAAAACCACCGGCACGCATCAACACCGAGATGGGTTGTTGGTTGGCATCCGGCGTGCTGACTTTGGTTGCATCCGGCAGGTTGATGCCGAGCACGGCGACACCGGTGGAGTTCACCAATAGGAAGAACACCAACACGGTGAGGATGTCGATCATCGACACCAGATTGAGCTCGCCGGCTTCCTTACGCCGCTGTTCGCGACGTAGGGCAGAGCGGGCGGAGCGGGAGAGACCTCGCATGGGACCACCAAAAAATTAGGCGTTGAGGGGGCTAACAGGCCGTGGGCTAGCGGGCGGCAGGTACGTCAGGCCGCGCTAGCCTCGTCCACTAGGCCTTGAGCCCAAGCGCGTTTAGGAACTTCACCGCCGCCATTTCCAAGCTGTCGATCAGCTCGTTGGTCTGCGCAGAGAGCCATGCGTGCAGCACCAGCAAGGGGATGGCCACCAAGAGGCCGAAGGCGGTGCAGTTCATAGCCTCGGACACGGCGGCGGAGAGTAGGTCGGCTTTCTCAGCAGGGTTGACGTTGGCGATTGCGGCAAAGCCGTCGATGAGGCCGACGATGGTGCCGAGCAGGCCGAGCAGGGTGGCAACGTTGGCGAAGGTAGCGAGGTAATGAGTGCGCTTTTCGAGCAAGGGGCTGACTTCCATCAGGCTCTCGTCCATCGCCATCTCGATGTCTTGGCGGTTGTTGGTGCTGCGGCTGCGGGCGATGCCATTGGCGAAGATGCGGCCAACGGGGGAGTCAGACGCACTTGCAGTGCTCTCAGCGCCGCTCAAATCGCCACGGCCGACCAGCGGCATGATGTCGTTCCAGAGCTTGCGGTTCTCCTGCTTGGCCTTGCGGATAAACAGGATGCGCTCGACGGTAATGGCTAAGCCCACTACACCTACCGCGAGGATGGGGTACATGTACACGCCGCCGGCTTGGAAGAATTCGGCAAGGCTGGTAAAGAGGTTCATCGTGAGGCTTCCTGAAGAGCGTTGGTGCGTTGTGACAAAGGATTAGGAACGCTAAGCCGCTTATTGTGCGGCAGGCGGGACGACGGGGGGAGCCCCAATTTGCAGGTCTTCGGGCTCTGGTGCGGCTGGCCCTTGAGATTTAAGGGCTTCGGCATAGCCCGCCACCCCGCGCGATTTCAAATGCGCGGCGATGGTGTAGTAGTACTCGGTCTGGCGGCGGAAGACTTCAGCGTCCAAGGGCATGAGCTCTTCTTGCAAGAAGCGCACAGGGCGGTCAAGGTCTTTCTCAGGCGCGGCTTCGCGCCATGGCGCAATCAATAGGCCGATGGGCGATTCACGATCCCCCATCACGGTGGTGCCTTCGCTCTCGTCGTCTGCTTCTTCAGCAGTGGCAGGGGCAGCGGCGGCTGGATTAGCGCCGGGTGCTGGTGCTGCCGCAGGTGTTTGTGCGGCAACGGGCAGCGCGAACAGCAGCAGTGCCAAGGGGAGTATTGGGCGCAGGCTCATGCTTTTTTGCCTTTAGCGGAGCTGGGTTTAGTGGGAGTAGGCGCTGGAGCGGGCGTCGGTGCGCTGGGAGGCACCACACCTCGAGCCTCAAGAGCTTTGATCCAAGCGGTGACTTTGAGGTCCTTGCTGCCTGTAAGTTCCTGATAGTTGCGGTAGCGCACCAGCGCCTCGCCGGGCCGGTTGAGGTAGACGTCGTATAAGATGCCCAAGTTGAGCTCAGGCTGGGCGTAACCGCTGCGCACCTTGATCGCCCGCAGGTAGGCCTTCTCAGCTTCTGGGTAGGCTTTGGTTTCGCGGTAGAGCTGCCCCAGCCAGTTGTAGGCCATGGCGTTCTCGGGGTTGGCGACCACCGCGCGCGAGAAGTTGCCAATCGCCGCTTCGCGCTTGCCTTGCTTGGCATCTAGTACGCCCAAATTCGACAAGGGCCCGCTCAGCTCTGGGTGCGATTTGGCCAGTGCCTCGAAGCCCTTGCGCGCCTCAGCAAAGTTCTTCGCCTTGTACGCAGTCATCGCGGCAGTGAACTGCTCCTCGGGTGATTTGCTGGTATCGGGCTCTTTGGCCTCGGCTTCTGGCTCGGCTTTGCTGGGCTTGCTGCTGCTTTGGGCGGCGACCGGCGCCTCCTTCGCAGCACGCGGCTTCTTGCCGCCACGGCCGGCGCAGGCGGTGAGTGTGAGCGCTAGGGCGGCAACCAATAGGGCTTTACTTGAGGGAGTCATAAACGTCTTCTGCAATTTCGCGCTTGCCGTACTTCGCGGGGGAGAGCTCGCCGAGTGCTTTGACGGAGCCGGCAATGCCCTCGTCGTAGAGCCCTTGGCCGATCCGCTTCAAATTCACCTCGTGGGTGGCAATCGCCTTGTCCTCAAACGGCAGGGCTTGCTCCTCCAGCAACAGGTTGTATTGCTCCAGCTCCTCGCCGCTCAGGCCGCGCGGGCGCTCAGAGGCCATGAGGTCTTTACCGAAGGCCTGATACACCTTGCCGAGCTCGAAGGTGGCATCGGTGGTGACGTCGGCATAGCCGTAAGCGATGGCCTTCTCTAGCGCTTGGATAGCGGCTTCCACCGCTAACTTGCGCGTCGGCAGGCTGCGCTCGACCGGCAGGGTGAGCTTGATCTTGGCGGCATCGGCGGCGGTGATCTTGCCGACGTTGAGCGCTGCCTGAGCGGCGATGGACTTGGTGCGGTCGCTGCGCTTGCTGCCGGCGTTCTCATCGGCCGTAATCAGCTCGCGGCTCCAGAATAGGTAGCGGTAGACATCGCCCTTGGCTTGGTAGAGCTCGGCAAGGCGCTTGCGCGCATCTATCGCGGGCTCCAAGGGAGTGGGGAAGGCGCCGACGTAGAACTCATACGCCCGCGCAGCTTGGTCAGGGCGCTTGGCGTCGTCGTAGAGCTTGGCGGTCTGCCAAGCAGCGTCGCGGCGGACTTCTGGCGTCTCCGTCTCGCGGGCGGCGATGCGCTGGTAGGCGCCAGCGGCTGGCTCAAGCTGGCCGTCCTTGAGGTAGACCAAGGCGAGCTTCTTGTCGACCTCGGTGATCAGCTTGTCCTGCGGGAAGCGACGGCGGAAGCCTTCCAGCACCTGCGCGGCTTGCTTGAAATCGTTTAGGCCGATGAGCGCGGCAGCGGCGTCATAGTCAGCGACCGCACGGATGCTCGCCTCAGGCGTGACTTGGCCGACCCGCAAGAAGCCCAGCGCAGCGGCTTTGAGGTCGCCCGCTTCGCGTGCGGCTTCAGCCTGCTTGTAAACACTTGCCGCCAATTGCTCGACCACCACTTTGCGGGCGGGGTCTTCTGCGGGCGTGAGCTTGATGAGATCGCTGTAGGCGGTCTCGGCGCGGGCGTAGTCGGCTTGGGCAAAGTAGCTATCACCCAACACGCCTTGGACGATGCGCCGCTGCTCTGGGCTAGGCGCGGGCTTATACGCCAGAACCCGCTGTGCGGTAGCGACGGCATCAGCCTGGGCTTTTAGGGCGTACAGGTCTTGAGCAGCACGGGTGAGCAGCGGCAGCGCTTGCACGTGGGCGGGGAAGGTATCCGCCAACTTCAAGCTGGAATTGACGGCATCGCGGGTGGCAGAGTCCCTCGCGCTGCCTTCTAGCGATTCCGCATGCTTGTAGTAGGCCAAGACTGCGTTGTAGGCGGCTTCTTGGGCGCGCTCATGCACAGGGTAGTCGTAGGCGGTTTTGCTGAACTCCTTGGCCGCATCCAGCGGCTTGCCGCCGTCTTCGAGTGTTTCTGCTTGCAGGTAGTTGAGCTCCGGCACCTTCGGATCCTTCGGGAAGATCTCGATGGTGCGGGCGTACCAAGACGATGCGGTGAGGAAGTCGCTGCGCGCTGCAGCCAAGTCTTCTGCCGTCGCACCGGTGGCTTTCTGGAGGCCTTGTGCTTTGGCTTGATAGTGCTTGGCTAGGTCTTCGGTGTGTGTGCGCAGGGCAGTCATCACCTCATCGCTCGGGCTTGCCGCCTTCCAATAGGCTGCACCCGGCGCGTAGGCGTTGACGTAGCGCTCTTTCTCGCGCACCACCAAATCATTGAAGCCACCGTCGACATACACGGCGATCACCCGCGCTTGGAATTGCGGTGCGGCAGGATGCTGGGGATGCCGCTCAATGAAGGCGGCGAAGGCGTCGGCAGAGTCGGTAAAGCGGCGCTTTTCTAAGAACAATTCACCGAGCGCGGAATACAGCATCGGGAAGAAGCGCGGCTCAGGGTTGCGGCTGAAGTAGTCGTTCATCGCCTTGCCGCCGCCCATCACACCAAAGGCAAGGCTGGCAACGCGCAATGAGTCCTTCGCCAAGTCGGCCTTGCCGACGGCGACTTCCTTGATGGCGGCATCGACATCGCGCAACTCACCCGGAGGCAGCTCGCGGTCAAGGATGTCGAAGAACACCGGCAGGGCGTCGTCAAAGCGCGCTTGCTTAAACAAAGACCAGCCCAGCTTGTACTGGGCGGGCTCAAAGAACGGCGTCAAATCCTTGAGCCCCATGACGATGCGGTATTCCGCCTCAGCCTCGGGGAAGCGGCCTAAGCGGAAAAGCAATTCGCCGCGCCGGAAGTGGGCGTCGCCAGAAAACCGCGACTCTGGAAACTTGGTGGTCAGCTCCGTAAGTGCGGCGACCGCGTTGTCCGGCTGGCCAGAGTTCTGGTAGGCGCGCGCCAGCTGGTAGTAGAGGCGGTCGTTGTTGGCGTCGTCCGGGGCTTCGCTAATCAACTGTTTGTAGATGCGGATGGAGTCTGCGAGCAGCTTTTCGCTGTTCTCACTGCCGCCCGCAGCGTCGTCGGTTTGCACCTGCAAATCCGCCAAACGGCGCATCGCTTCAAGGCGAACCACGCTGTCCTCGGGATTCAGCTCCAAAATCTTGCGGTAGTTCTCCAGCGCTTTGTCTGGGTCGGGTGCCACCGGATCGGTAATCTTGATCGGCAGCTTGGCCGCGTCCGGTTGCTTTTTGCTAGCGATGGTGCGAATCGGCGGCGATTTATCGGCTGCACTCAGCGGCTTCTTGGCGGGGGCTCCGCAAGCGGCGAGGAAGGCTGCTGCGGCCAAGGTGGCGGCGAGGGGTTTCAAACGGCTAACCGTCAGGGTTTGGGGCGCGCGCTTCACTTCACGGCCTCCTTGGCGGCCTTGTTTGAGGCCTCGTCGGCCTTTTTGCGGGAGAACAGGCGGCTAAAGATTCCCTTCTTGGCTTCCGCTTCGGCTTCCGCTTTTTCCTTCGCAGCCTTGGCTTCGCCGACTTCCTTCACGCGGCCTTCGTAGATGCGGGCGAGGGCGAAGCGCGATTCAATCAGATAGTGGTCAAACACTTTCTTTTGGCCGTCCAACTCTTTGTTGGCGATGGCGCGCAGCACGTCGGATTGCATGCCGCCAGCGGCTGCCACGCGTGGGCGCAAGTCATCCAACTGGCGGCGCAATTCGGCACTGACTTCTCTAGGCCCAGTGAAGCGCGGCGGGGTATCGGCGAGCTTTAGCGCCAGCGGTACTTGGGCTTCGGTGGTCTCTGGGCTGGCATAGGGCACAGTGAGTAGCACGTCCATCTTTAGCTTGAGCTGGATCTTCGCTTTCTCCGGCTTGCGGCCTTGGCGCGCACGCTCAATCAAAACCTCGGGCGATACGTCACGCGGCGCATTCGCGGCGTAGAGGGCATCCAGCGCATCCAAGCGCTGGCGCACGCCGTCCAAATTGCGGCCCATGAAGCGCACATCGCGGTAGTTCTTGAGCGCCTCTTGGAAGCGGTTTTCCGCAATCACGCTTTGCAGATAAAAGGTTTCAGGGGCGTCCGGTAGGTCGCGCAGACGCCAATCCCAACCAGCCTCGGAGTCGATGTCGCGGCGGACGATGGCCTCGACCATGCGGCCTTCCTTGATATAGCCATTGGCATCATCGATGCGGCCACGGCTGGCTTCGAGCAGGGCCACCGCCTTCTCGTAGTACTCCTGCGCCGATTGATGCGCGCCAATACGGTCCAACGCGAAGGGGATCGCCAGCATGCCTTCCAGCACGGCGGGGTCCATGGGGTCGCGGTTAATCAACTCCGCCCAGGGGACCAAGGCGCGGCGCAGTTGGTTTTCCTCTTTGCTCGATTGGCCCTTGCGGGAGAAGCTCTGAATGCCGGCGAGTTTGTAGGGGTCTTTTTCGATGCGGGCGGGGTTCATCAACACACCCAGCGTGGCGAGGCCCGCGAGCGGGTTTTTCTCCTCGGGTTCGTCAGCAATTTCTGCCTTGCGCTGCCGCTGGCCCTTGGGGGCTAGCTCCGCCCAGCCTAGGCCCAGCAAAGCGCGGTTGGAGTAGGGGCCGTTCAGACGCACACGGGCGAAGATCGGCGCGGCTGTCGCACCCTGTTGCTTCTGCAAAAAGTGGTAACCGAGCGTGAGGTTGGCTTTGTCGCGCAGGGCGAGAAGCTCGGTGTTATCCGCGCTCATCTTGCCGAGCTTGTCGAGGATGCTCACGCCCTGTTTGACGTCCCCGTCGTTGAGCAAGGCAACGGCGAGGTTATAGCGGGTGTAGGGACTTTGTTTGTCCCCGTTCTTCATTTCGGTGAGGACTTCTTGCGCGTCGCCGTAGCGACCTTGCGCCATCAAAGTGCGGCTGAGCCAGTCCTGCCAGAGCAGGATGGAGGGCTCCGGCAGTTTGTCGCGCATACGCATCAAGGTGGCGGTGGACTCATCCAAAAAGCCGCGCTGATAGAGGAACTGGCCAAGCCGTACGCGCGCTCTCGCCAAGGTGACGTGATCGGTGGTGGTTACCGCTAGCTCTCGGTAGATGGCCTCGGCCTTGCTGCGCATGCCAAAGGCGAGGTAGCTCTCAGCAAGCCGCCAGAGGTGATCCGCCGGCAGCTTGGCGTTTTGCTGCTCCTTGCGCAGTTGCAGCAAGGTGAGTACGGCGGCGAAGTGACGTTCATCATTATTGAGGAAGTCCGCAGCGCGCACCCGCGGGTCGTCGCGGCTGCCCGCCTTGTAGCTCGGGTAGGGGGTGAGCTTGGCGCTGGTGCCGGTGAATTGGGCAAGCAGCTCTACCTCGCGCTCGCCTTTGCGAAAGCTGACTTCGGCCCGTGCTTGCGTGGGCGCGGTGTTGGCAGGCAGCGGCTTCTTTGGGTCTGGGGAAAACGGTGCGGCGCGGAAATCGACCGTTAACTTGTGCAGGCCGGGTTCGACGTTAAAGCGCAGTACCCGATGCAGGCCCTTCTTTAAGAGGCCTCGGGCTTCACGCGGGGTGTAACTGTAGAGCACCGGCTCGTTGCCATCGACCCGCACCACCACTTGCTCCAAAAACGCGGCGATGGGTTCGCTGCCGATGAACACGGAGACGGCAGTCTGTGGCGGATAGGCGTAGTCGTCCTCTAGCTGCTGGACGGTGCGGTTGAGCTCCAGCACTTCGTCTTTTAAAAGTTGGACGGTTTCGTCGAGGGCAATCGCCTCTGGCGTCGGTTGCGGCGGCTCTGCGGCGGCAAGGTGCGTAGCCCAGACAATTGCAACGACGGCTAGGCCGTGCCGGAGGGGAGCAGTCAGCGGCAAACGCATAGGTTCGGGTTCAGACAATTCAAATGAGTAATGGGCCCGCCACGGCAAGCGGCGGTTATCGAATATAGCAAACGTACCCCCGCATTCCCGGTGTGGCTGGTGAATGCCCTCGGGCAATTTTAAAAACTTAAGCGCGAAAGTGATCCTTGGCACTGCGCAGGGCATGAAATACCCCAGCGGCGGTGCCATCGGGGACTTCGAACCGATTTGCCCAAATTGGTTCATCGCAGCGCAAGAACACATTGTGCTGACATTCATCGCCTAGGCGGCTGGGCAGGG
Organism: uncultured Salinisphaerales bacterium; assembly: GCA_964535755.1. GTDB lineage: Bacteria > Pseudomonadota > Gammaproteobacteria > Nevskiales > Nevskiaceae > Stagnimonas. Next base: position 22,725 of record CAZHTI010000005.1, read on the forward strand.
TGGGCAGGCCTTTCGCCCTCGCGGCTTCTGCGCGACGCAGTGCAAGGGCAACGTCGGGGTCGTCCGGCAGTATCGACGCGGCAAAGCGCAGATTACTCAGCGTGTATTCGTGCGCGCACAGCAATTGGGTGCCTGGTGGTAGTGCTCTAAGCCGCTGCATCGACGCCCAATACTGCTCGGCGCTGCCTTCAAACCGTCGGCCGCAGCCCCCCGAAAACAGGGTGTCCCCCGCGAGTAGCAGCCCCGCACCGTGGTAGCACAGGTGGCCCAAAGTGTGTCCGGGAGTGGCGATGGCGGTGAACTCTAAGCCCAAGGCTGCAATGTCAACGCGGTCGCCATCGGCGAGAGCATGGTCCAGCATGGGCAGGCGGTGGCTGTCCTCGCCGTGGCCATACACGGCCGCGCCGGTGGCTTTTGCGAGTGCCGCGACGCCGCCGATATGGTCGGGATGGTGGTGGGTGAGCAAGATCGCAACCAGCTTGAGTTTTCGCTCCGCTAATGCGTGCAGCACGGGCTCGGCTAGGCCGGGGTCCACCACTAGAGCCGCATCGCCGCGTGCGATGAGCCAAAAATAGTTGTCTTGCCACGCCGGTATCGGGTGAATCTCTAGCGCTGCCATGGGTTTATGATGGTTCCGGAAATTTTCGCTCGCCTGACTCTAGGCAATTTGACGCGCCGACTATGACGCCAACCGCTGCCACCATCGCCGCACGCCGCTGGGCAGAGACCCAACGCGGCCAACGATTGGTCGCGCTGGAGCACCAAGAAGTGCAGCGGCTGCTGCCCGATCTGTTCGGGCGGCACTTTGTCCAGATCGGCAATTGGGGCGGGGCAGGTGCGGACTGGCTTAAGGGCACGGCGATGTTGCACCGTGCGGTGTTAGCGCTCAACGGGGCTGAGGCAGGCGATGTGCGTGTCGATGGGCAACGGCTGCCGCTCGCGTCCAAGAGTATTGATGCGGTGCTCCTGCCACACACCCTAGAGCAAGCAAGCTCGCCGCACCGCTTGTTGCGCGAGGTGGCTAGGGTGTTGAACGACCGTGGCCGCTTGGTGTTACTCGGCTTCAACCCTCATTCGGCCTTGGGATGGCGGCGCGCAATCGGCATGGCCCCGCGGCATTTGCCGGCACAGGGCGTGCACTATTCCAGCGGCCGTATCAGCGATTGGCTGCACCTCTTGGACTTTGAAGTCACCGAGGTGCGCCGATTTAGCGTCGGCTTCCCGTGGTTAGGCCCACGCAGCGAGGCTGTGCCCTTTACTCCGGCGGCCATGCTCTCGCCCTTCGGTGAGGCGTATTGCATCGCCGCAAAGAAGCGCGTCATCCCGCTGTCGCTCATCGGCAAGCAATCGCGCCAGCCGGCGCAAGCCCTGCTGCCGGTGGCTGCCGCCGCCAGCCACGCCGCCAACGATGGCAATCCCAACGCATCACCTTAGCGGCCCCTTATTGCTGGATGGCATGAAGAAATTAATCACGATGTATACCGACGGTGCCTGCAAAGGGAACCCCGGCCCAGGCGGTTGGGGAGCGCGTCTGAGCTTCGGCGCGCACCACCGCGACCTCTTTGGTGGCGAACCGCTCACTACCAATAATCGGATGGAACTCATGGCCGCAATCCAAGGCCTTGAGGCACTCAAGGAGCCGTGCAGCGTCGTGCTCTATACGGACTCCGTGTATGTGCGCAGCGGCATTACCGAGTGGATCAAAAACTGGCGGCTGAAGGGCTGGCGCACGGCGGATAAGAAGCCGGTAAAAAACGCCGATCTCTGGCAGCGCTTGGATGCTGCCGCCGCGCGTCACGAGGTCGACTGGCGCTGGGTGAAAGGCCATGCGGGCGACCCCGGCAACGAAGCCGCCGATGCTTTGGCGAATCGTGGTGTCGCGAGTTTGACCGGCCGGTAAAAAAGCAAAGCGGGTCTTGCGCTCGGCCCCCACCAGTGCTTAATTGCCCTACGGGCCAAAGTAGCCCCATCAGACTAACCTAGAGGAGCACCACAGCCGATGTCGCACGCTTGCCAGCCACAAGACTTGCCCCTTGCGCGGATTTATCACTGGGAGCGTGAGCGCGCCCACCACAGTTATCTTGTGCAGCCTATGGGGCAGGGCAGGGTGCGGGAATACACCTGGGGCCATGTCGTCGGGGAAGCGCGCCGCGTCGCCAATTGGTTGCAGCGCCAAGGCTTGGAGCCGGGCAGCCGAGTCGCCATCCTGTCGAAGAACTGCGCGCACTGGTTTATGGCGGACTTCGCCATCTGGATGGCAGGCTACGTCAGCGTGCCGATCTACCCGACGCTCACCGCCGCCGGCATCCGGCAAATCATGCAGCACTGCGAGGCCAAGGCCTGCATCGTCGGCAAGCTGGATGACTGGGCGGCAATCAGCTCCGGGGTCCCCGATGACGTCATCTGCGTGAGCACGCCGCTGTCACCCAGCACGCCGTTTACGGCCTGGGACGACATCGTCGCCAACACCCCGCCGCTGCCCAATTCCCCAGAGCGAGCGGCAGATGAACTCGCCACCATCATCTACACCTCCGGCACCACCGGCATGCCCAAGGGCGTGATGCACAGCTTCGGCACTTTGGGCTGGTCGGCAGGGCCTTTGGTGGCACGCAGCAATTTGACGCCGGATGACCGAATGATCAGCTACCTGCCGCTCGCCCACGTTGCTGAGCGTTGGCTGGTACAGATGACCTCCATCCGCTGCGGCTTCAAAGTGTATTTTGCTGAGTCGTTGGAAACTTTCGTAGCTGATCTCAAGCGCGCCCGCCCGACTTACTTCATCTCAGTGCCACGCTTGTGGACTAAATTCCAGCAGGGCGTGCAAAGCAAATTGCCGCAGGCCAAGCTCAGCCTGCTGCTGAAGCTGCCGATCATCAGTGGCTTGGTGAAGAAGAAAATCCTCACCCAACTCGGCTTAGATGCGGTGCGCGTTGCCGGCGGTGGCGCCGCACCCATGCCTCCGACCTTGATCCAGTGGTATCGCGACTTGGGCCTTGAGTTGCTGGAGGGCTATGGCATGACCGAGAACTTCGGCGTCAGCCACGGCAGCCGGATTGGCGAGGCGCGCACCGGCTACGTCGGCCACCCTTGGGACGGCACCGAGCACCGGCTGAGCACCGAGGGCGAAGTCCAAGTGCGTGGCCCAACGCTGATGATGGGGTACTTCCGCGAGCCAGAGAAAACCGCAGAGACGCTCACTGAAGACGGCTGGCTGCGCACCGGCGACTTGGGCCAGATCGACGAGGCAGGGCGCTTGCGCATCGTCGGTCGGCTCAAGGAGCAGTTCAAAACCAGCAAGGGTAAGTACGTCGCTCCAGCGCCGATCGAGAACCAAATCAGCACCCACCCAGCCGTCGAAGCCTGCTGCGTGGCCGGCTCTGGCTACCCGCAACCGTTTGGTTTGTTGATGCTCTCCGATGCCGCGCGCACCGCTGCCCTCGCTGCGGCCCAAGCCGATGAGCTGGCGGTGTCCCTGGCGGAGCATCTGCAAAAGATCAATCGTGGCTTGGAGGAGCACGAGAAGATGGACTTCTTCGTCATCGTCCCCGATGCATGGACCGTCGAGAACGGCTTCATCACCCCGACGCTCAAGGTCAAGCGCAACGAGATTGAAGCCGCCTACGGTGGCAAGTTTGCCGCTTGGGCCAAACAAAGCCGCCCCGTGGTTTGGGGCTAGAGCGCTTTAATACTTACCTAATTTGTTGATCACCTCATAAGCCCAACAACATGCCAAAACTTCTTCCGATGACCGTGGTACTTGCCGCGCTACTGCCGAGCTTTTCTGCCGCCGCCGATGCGGCCGTGCCCAGCACCGCTCCCGCTGCGGTGGACACGGCAACCGCTGCTGGCCTCACGACCGATGCCCAAAAAATGAGCTACTTAGTCGGCAACAGCCTAGGCAGCAACCTGCGGCCCATCGCGGCTGATGTCGACACCGCAGCGCTGATCCAAGGCCTGCAAGCCGCGCTGGAGGGCAAGCCGTCACCCATCCCGCAGGCCGAAGCAGCCTTGGTGATGCAGCGGGCACAAGCAAAAATCCGCCAGCAACAGGATCAAGAGCGCTCGGCTTTATCGGCAAAGGAGCGGGTCAAGGGCAAGGAGTTTGAGGAAGCCAACCGCGTGCGGTCGGGCGTGTTTACCAGCCGCTCCGGTTTGCAATATGAGGTGCTCAAGGCTGCCGCCAAGCCCAATGCGCCTAAGCCCAAAGCCACCAGCAGCGTGCGGGTGCACTATCGGGGCACGCTCATCGATGGCCGCGAATTTGACTCCTCCTACAGCCGCAATCAACCGGCCACCTTCTCACTTGCTGGCGTCATCGCCGGCTGGACGGAAGGTTTGCAGCAAATGCAGGTGGGCGAGAAAGCGCGCTTGGTAGTGCCGCCCGACATCGGCTACGGCGATAAGGGCTCGGGTGCGATGATCGGCCCCGGTGCGACGCTGATCTTCGAAGTCGAGCTGCTAGAAATCGTCAAGCCTTGAGGCACTACCTCGCAGCGGCGACGCTGCTCGCCGTTGCGCTTGGCCCCATCGATGCCCATGCGGCGGCTCCGAGCGCGTGTTGGGAAAGCTGCCCGCGCAGCCAAGAGCCGCTGCGGCAGCTCGATAACCGAGGATTTAGCCTTGGCTATTCGGCAAACATGCGGCAGTCGCTGTGGGTGGCCTATCGCCTCCAGCCTTTGCCCAAGGGGCGCGCTGCCCCGTGGTACCGGCGGGGCCGCTTCGCTGCCGACCCACGCATCGATCAAGGCCCAGATGCTTGGGCGCTTAGGGGGTCAGGCTATGACCGCGGCCACTTGGCACCCGCGTTTCTGATCGGCGTGTTGCACGGTAAACGGGCGAGCACCGCCAGTTATTGGATGAGCAATATCAGCCCGCAGTCGCCTAGGCTCAATCGCTTACTCATGCAGCGCTTTGAGGAGGTGGAGGTGGAGGTCATTGCCCAGCTGCCCGGTGCGCTGTGGGCGTATGGCGGGCCGGTGTTTGCGGCAAAGCCTGAGCGGGTCGGCAAAAACATCGCGCTGCCAGAGCAGTTCTTCCGTGCTTGGCTATGGCGACGGCCCAATGGCGAGCTGAGTGTCTGTAGCTTCTTGCTGCCGCAAACCGCGCAAGGCGAGGAGCCACTGCGCGGCTTCGCAACCCCCCTAGGTGCGATCGAATCGCGCAGCAAAATCAAGCTGTTGCCAGACTTGCCCGCAGTCGATAAGCGCGGCAACTGTGGAGCCGGCTGGCCGCTGGACGCCATCAACCATTGGCCGGCACGCTATGCCAAGGACTTCGCCGCGCCGTAATCCACTGCGGGAGATTAGGTGAGTACCGGCAAAACCCCGCAAAGGGCTGACAAAGCCCAGTGTTTCCACGACACTACGCGCCCGCAAAATCCGGCGGGTCCGATTTAAGGGTGTGTATCCAGTGAGTTTGATTGTCCAAAAGTACGGTGGCACCTCGATGGGGTCCACGGAACGCATTGAGCACGTTGCCCGTAAGGTGGCGAGTTTCGTCGCGGCCGGGCATCAGGTAGTGGTTGTGGTATCCGCCATGAGTGGCGAGACCGACCGACTGCTCAAGCTGGCGAAGTCCATCAACCCCAAGGGCAGCCAGCGCGAGTTTGACCAGATCGCCGCCACTGGCGAGCAAGTCACGATTGGCTTGTTGGCGGTCGCGCTGCAAAAGCAGGGCGTCAATAGCCGCAGCTACACCGGCCCGCAGGTCGCCATTAGAACCGACGCTGCGTACATGAAGGCGCGCATCCAGAGTATCGATAGCGAGCGCCTGTTGGCAGACTGCGCCAATGGCATCGTGCCCGTGGTTGCTGGCTTCCAAGGCATTAGCCCGGATGGCTCCACTACCACGCTGGGACGTGGCGGGTCAGACACCACCGGTGTGGCATTGGCGGCCGCACTCAAAGCTGATGAATGCCAGATCTACACCGACGTCGATGGCGTGTATACCACCGACCCACGGGTCGAGCCCAAGGCACGGCGCTTGGACAAAGTCACTTTTGAAGAAATGCTGGAGCTCGCGAGCTTGGGCAGCAAGGTGCTGCAAATTCGCTCTGTGGAGTTTGCAGGCAAATACAAAGTGCCGCTGCGCGTGCTCTCCACCTTTGTGGACGGCCCAGGCACCCTAATTACGCTTGACGAGGAACGCAACGTGGAAGACCCACTCATCTCTGGCATCGCCTTCACCCGCGATGAAGCTCAATTGACCGTCGAAGGCGTGCCGGATCGCCCGGGCATTGCAGCCGCTATCTTGGGCCCGATTGGCGACGCCAATATCGAAGTCGACATGATCGTGCAGAACGTCGCCGCCGACGCCACCACGGATTTCACATTCACCGTAAGCCGCGTTGACTACGACCGCGCGCTGGAAGTGGCGCGTAAAACCGCGCAGGAATTGGGTGCTAAGGGCGTGCGTACCGCAACGGACATCGTCAAAGTGAGCTTGGTCGGCGTCGGTATGCGCAGCCACGCAGGCATTGCCAGCCAGATGTTTAAAGCGCTCGCGGCGGAGGGCATCAATATCCGCATGATCTCAACCTCAGAGATCAAGATCAGTGTAGTGATTAGCGATAAATATCTAGAGCTTGCCGTCCGCACCTTGCATAAAGCCTTCAACTTAGAAGGTTCCGTCGCCGCCTAGCCGTTTAGCGCCGCTGAGATACCGTTCAGGTTTTTCTGGCTTTCGTCTGGGGTTCCAAGCAGCGCATTCTTCAAACCTGAATGTTGGTTCACCACGGCAGGAGACAAAGGAATGCTTATTTTGACGCGCAGGACGGGCGAGGCTCTACAGATCGGTAGCGAGGTGAGCGTGACGGTGCTCGGCGTCAAGGGCAACCAAGTCCGCCTTGGTATCAATGCGCCGCGTGACGTTGGGGTGTACCGCGAGGAAATCTACTTGCGCATCGCGGCGGAAGGTGACAACCGCCACCGCGATGCCGCAGAGCCGACGCTGGCGATTTAGTTTCCGCTGCCTGCGGTGCGCGCGCTTTGCCGCGTACCGGCGGTTTGGCGGCTAGTGGCTGAGGTTTTTGCGGCATGGGCTACTGCCGCAGCCTGCTTCGGGCTTTAATGCCGCGCGCTAGGCCCTATGCTGATGCGCTGAGCGCCCTTAAGCGCATGCCTCAAGACAATTTATGTCCAGCCGCACCACAGAACCCACTGCCGAGAAGCGCGAGCGGCTCGCGCGCCGCGAGGAATCATCCTTCCAACTGCGGCAGGAGTGGCCGCCTGCGGGCGACCAGCCAACGGCCATCGCGGGGCTGGTTCAAGGTCTGAATGACGGTCTAGTGCACCAGACCTTGCTTGGCGTGACCGGCTCCGGCAAGACCTACACCATCGCCAATGTGATCCAGCAGGTGCAGCGGCCCTGCCTGATCATGGCGCCCAATAAAACCCTCGCCGCGCAGCTCTACGGGGAGTTCAAGGAGTTCTTCCCCAACAACGCGGTGGAGTACTTCGTCAGCTATTACGACTACTACCAGCCAGAGGCCTATGTGCCGTCCTCGGACACCTTCATCGAGAAGGATTCGGCGGTCAACGAGCACATCGAGCAAATGCGCCTCTCCGCCACTAAGGCGCTGATTGAGCGTCGCGACGCCATCATTATTGCCAGCGTCTCTGCCATCTATGGCTTGGGCGACCCTGAGAGCTACTTCAAGATGGTGTTGCACGTCGTCAAGGGCGATCGCATCCGCCAGCGCGACATCATCTTGCAGCTCACCGCGATGCAGTACACGCGCAATGAGACGGTCTTGGAGCGCGGTGCTTACCGCGTGCGCGGCGACGTGATCGATGTCTTTGCCGCTGAGAGCGACGACGAGGCGATCCGTATCGAGCTGTTTGACGACCAAGTCGAAACCATTACGCTGTTCGACCCTTTGACTGGCGAGGTACGCCGCAAGGTGGCGCGCGCGACGATCTACGCCGGCAGCCATTACGTCACCCCTAGGGAGCGCACCCTCAACATGCAGGGGGCGATCAAGCAGGAGTTGCAGGAGCGGATCGCCCACTTCCAAGCCAACAACAAGTTGATCGAAGCCCAACGCATTGAGCAGCGCACGCAGTTTGATCTGGAGATGATTTCTGAGATCGGCTACTGCAAGGGCATTGAGAACTACTCGCGCTATTTGTCTGGCAAGAATCCCGGCGAGCCGCCGCCGTGTTTGTTCGACTACCTTCCGCCCGATGCCATCGTGGTGTTGGACGAAAGCCACGTCACCGTGCCGCAAATCGGCGGCATGTACAAAGGTGATCGTGCCCGCAAGGAAACCTTGGTCGAATACGGCTTTAGGCTGCCGTCGGCGCTCGACAACCGCCCGCTGAAGTTCGAAGAGTTCGAGCGCATCGCGCCGCAGACCATCTACGTCAGCGCCACACCCGGTGACTACGAGATGAAAAAGTCGGACGGGCAGGTGGTCGAGCAGGTCGTCCGCCCGACCGGCCTCGTCGACCCAGTGGTCGAGGTGCGTCCAGCCACTAGCCAAGTGGATGACGCACTGGGCGAGATACGCCTGCGGGTGGATGTTGGCGAGCGCGTGCTGATCACCGTGCTCACCAAGCGCATGGCCGAAGACCTCACCGAATACTTGGCAGAGCACGCAATTCGCGTGCGGTATTTGCATTCCGACATCGATACCGTAGAGCGCAGCGAAATCATTCGCGACCTGCGGCTAGGGGTGTTTGACGTGCTCGTTGGCATCAACTTGCTACGCGAGGGTTTGGACATCCCCGAGGTGAGCCTCGTGGCCATTTTTGATGCCGATAAGGAAGGCTTTCTGCGTGCAGAGCGCTCGCTCATCCAGACCATTGGCCGCGCGGCGCGACACCTCAACGGCAAGGCCATTCTGTACGCCGACCGCCTGACCGAGTCGATGAAAAAGGCAATGGGCGAGACCAGTCGCCGCCGCACCAAGCAGCTGGCTTTTAACGAGGCTAATGGCATCACCCCGCGTGGCGTCAGCAAGAAGGTGCAGGACGTGATGCGATTGGGCGGCGATGCCGCAGTCGCCACCAAAAAAGCCTCGCGCGTCGGCAAGGCGGCGGCCGCCGAGACCGCAGCCGCCAACGAATTACTCAACCCACCGCCGAGCATGGATGCAGCGCAGTTCGGCAAGCAGATTGCGAAGTTAGAGAAGGACATGAAGCAAGCCGCATTGAACCTAGAGTTCGAAAAGGCTGCGCGCATTCGCGATCAAATTCGTCAGTTGCGTGAGGTGAATCTGCGCTCAGCGCTCGCCTAGGCCCCTTGATTCACCAAAGACTCATCCGGCTCTTGTAGCGTCGCAGCAAATTGGGGGCGGCAGGACTCGCCCATTCATCGCTCAGGACGGGCACATGCTGATACGCGCTGGTTTCGACATTCAATTCAATCTGCCGCAACCGACTGAAGTGCTTGCGCAAGTCAGCTTGTTGCCGGAATACGCGGTGCGTTTGCTCGCGCCGGAGCAATTTTCAGCGCAGACCGCCGACGGCTCTCCGCTGCCAGCGCAGCGATACGTGGATCGCTTTGGCAATCTTTGCCACAGGATCCAAGCAATGGCGGGCAGCTTGCGGCTATTCAACGACTTTGTGGTCGCGGATACCGGCGCGCCCAATCTCTTGCCGATAGGTCAATACCAGCACGCAGTGTCAGAAATCCCGAACGAGCACCTAGTGTTTTTGCTGCCGAGCCGGTACTGCGAATCAGACCGCTTGAGCGGCATGGCTTGGTCGCTGTTCGGCCATACCCCGCTGGGCTGGCCGCGTGTGCAGGCGGTGTTGGATTGGGTGCATGGCAACGTCCAGTTTGGCTACCAATTTGCCAGTGTCAGCAAGACTGCGGCGGAAGTCGCAGAGACGCGGCAGGGCGTGTGTCGCGACTTTGCCCATCTGGCGATTAGTTTTTGCCGCGCGCTGAACATCCCAGCACGCTACGCCACGGGGTACCTGGGCGACATCGGCGTGCCTTTTAACCCAGCGCCGATGGACTTCAGTGCCTGCATCGAGGTTTTTCTAGGCGGTCAATGGTGGCTATTGGATGCGCGACACAATCGGCCACGAGTAGGCTGGTTATTGATGGCGCGGGGCAGGGACGCTGCCGACTGCGCCATCACCACTGCCTTCGGCGCTGCGCCCTTGGTGCAATTTAAGGTGTGGACCTATGCGGAGGAGCAAGCGCCGGTGATGCCGCACATGCAGCAGCAGGCCGCTGCGCAATTCGCGCACTAGAGCGAGGGCTGCCACATGCTGGTGTTCCACTGTGATCAGTGCCAAAACTTGGTTTATATCGAGAATGGCCGTTGCTACGGCTGCGGCTCAACACTCGCTTTCCTGCCGGATCGCGGCATCATGAGCGCGCTCGCGCCGCTCCACGACGGCGTCTATGCAGCAACCGCCACTGGCTCAGAGCCTGCACGCTACCGGCGCTGCCAAAACGACCTGCAACACGGCAACTGCAACTGGGCCGTGGCAGAGCAAGACCCCAATCCGCATTGCGCTTCTTGTCGGATGACCAAGCTGATCCCCGACCTATCGATCCCGGGCTTTGCCGATGCTTGGGCTTTGTTGGAGCAAACCAAACGGCGCCTGCTGTTCAATTTGATGCGCATGGGTTTGCCGCTGCAAGACAAGCTCACCAACCCCGCAGATGGCTTGGAATTTTTGTTTCTGGCCGATGCCGGCCCGGGCGAGCCTCCCGTGCTTACCGGCCACCTCAACGGCGTGATCACACTGAATATCGCCGAGGCCAATGACGAAGAACGTGAGCGCAGACGCCTGAATCTGCGAGAGCCGTACCGCACGTTGCTGGGGCATATGCGGCACGAATCCGGCCATTACTATTGGGACCGGCTAGTCCGAGATAGCAACCAATTGCCAGGTTTCCGAGCGCTATTCGGTGACGAGCGCCAAGACTACGCCGCAGCACTCGACCGCCACTATCGAGACGGGCCTCCTGCCGACTGGGTTCAGAGCCACGTCAGCAGTTACGCCAGCAGCCACCCGTTGGAAGATTGGGCCGAGACTTGGGCGCACTACCTTCACATCTTCCACACCTTGGAGACTGCTGGGCAGTGCGGGCTGATCCTTGCGCCCGTGCGCGACGACGAGCCACATGTGCGGTCGGAGGCAATCCTGCAAGGGCTTGCCGGCCAAGACATTCACGGGCTCATTACCCCTTGGCTGTCGATCACCTACCTGCTCAACAATCTCAATCGCAGTCTCGGGCAGCGTGATGCGTACCCGTTCGTGCTGACGGCGAAGGCGATCGAAAAGCTTGAGTTCGTCCAGGCGGTGATAGGCGCGGCGCGCAGCGGCTAGCACAAGCGCGCAATTCCCAAAGATCGCTAAGAATCGCTTGCCAATTGGCGGATAAACCCCGTAAACTTCGCGGCTCTTGCAGGCACTTAGCTCAGTTGGTTAGAGCACCACCTTGACATGGTGGGGGTCGGTGGTTCGAGTCCACTAGTGCCTACCAAATTTCTCTTCAAAGCGTGTGTTCTTCCGTTTTGAACGGCTGCTGGGCCTGTAATCGCCCCTAACTGCCTCGCTGCTGTTACTCCACGCAAATTTAGCTCAGCGATTTGGCCTTATGCCGCATGGGCGTCAGCCGGTCAGAGCTTGACGCAAGCAGCTGTTTTCGCATACCTTCCACGCCCCGCAAAATGCTTATCTTTCGGCTTGGGTTGCTCAGCTAGCAATGTCATGCCGAAGGGTCGTTATTGCTACGGTTTTATGTGCCAGTTTGCAGTTCAGGGGAACCCCAAACCGCAAATTCTTAATTAATTAGTGCGGCTGTCCAAAGGTCGCGGAGGTTGTTCCTATATCTGAGAAGCAAGATCGGCGTAACGAAGAAATCAACGTGCCCAAGGTGCGGGTGATTGCTTCGGACGGCCAGCAGGTCGGCATTATGTTGACGCGGGACGCAATCGCACGCGCCTATGCTGAAGGCCTTGAGTTGGTGGAGATTTCTCCCAACGCCGAGCCGCCGGTCTGCAAGATCATGGACTACGGTAAGTTCCTGTATCAAAAGGATAAACAGCTGCAGGCTGCGAAGAAAAAGCAGAAGCAGATCCAGATCAAGGAAATGAAGTTCCGTCCGGGCACTGAGGAAGCGGATTACGCAACCAAAATGCGCCAGATCCTCGGATTCTTGGAAGAAGGCGACAAAGTAAAGATCAATTTGCGTTACAAGGGCCGCGAGATGGCTCACCAAGAGATTGGGATGCAGATGATCGACAAAATCAAAACCGAGCTGGCGGAGGTTGCCGTGGTTGAGCAGCACGCCCGCATGGAAGGCCGCCAAGCCGTGATGGTTTTGGCGCCCAAAAAGAAGTAGTTGTTGTAGTTGGCTGCGCGAGCAGCCACCAGTTGCACCCAAAAGCCTGTGGGCAGTTCACCGCCTTCAGCCCGGTTAGCGGCCCTTTTTTCGATGTCGGGGCTTGTGAAGCCGGCTTAAAAATTTAGACATCCGGAGCATCCAAGATGCCAAAGCTCAAAACCAATAAGAGCGCGGCCAAGCGCTTTTCCCGTACTGGGAAAGGTGGCTTCAAGCGCGGTCACGCCTACAAGCGTCACATCCTGACTAAAAAGTCCGGCAAGACCATCCGTCAATTGCGCGGCGTAACGCAGATTCATCCTTCTGATGTCCGGGAAGTGAATCAGCTGTTGCCCTACGCCTAAGCTCTAACGGAGATCCCCCATGGCTCGTGTAAAACGTGGTGTAACGGCTAAGGCCCGCCACAAGAAAATCCTCAAGGCTGCAAAAGGCTATTACGGCGCCCGCTCACGCGTGTTCCGCGTTGCCAAACAGGCCGTCATCAAGGCTGGTCAGTACGCCTTCCGTGACCGTCGCGTTAAGAAGCGCGAGTTCCGCGCACTCTGGACGCAGCGCATCAACGCCGCCGCGCGTGAAAATGGTTTGAGCTACTCCAAGTTCATCCATGGTTTGTCGCTTGCTCAGATCGCCGTGGACCGTAAAGTCCTCGCCGACTTGGCCGTGCATGACAAGCCCGCTTTTGCCAAATTGGTAGAAGCCGCCAAGGCCAAGCTGGCATAAATCGCCACGCGGTAGCCTCAAGGGAGCGGCTCTCATCAGCCGCTCCTTTTTTGTTTTCCACGCATAAAGTCTTGATCCCATGACTGATTCCTTAGTAGCCCTGCAAACGCAGGCCCTCGCCGATATCGCTGCCGCAGACGAGGCAAAAGCCTTAGAAGCCTTGCGGGTGGATTTGCTCGGCAAGAAGGGCAGGGTGACGGACCTGTTAAAGAGCTTGGGCGCAATGCCGCACGAGGAGCGCAAAGCCTTCGGCGAGCGCGTCAACACCGCGCGCGATGCCATTGGTGCGGCACTAGAAGCCAAGGCGAGTGCACTCCAGAATGCCGCACTGGCGCAACGGTTGGCGCGCGAGACCATTGACGTCACCGCCCCCGGTCGCGGTGAGGGGGCCGGTGGCTTGCACCCGCTGACGCGCAGCATCGAGCGCATCAGCAAGCTGTTCAACGACTTAGGCTTTGAGACCGTCGAGGGGCCAGAAGTCGAAGACGACTTCCATAACTTCAAAGCACTCAATATCCCTGAGAGCCATCCTGCGCGGGCGATGCAGGACACCTTCTACGTTCAAGGTGGGGCAAAGCTGCTGCGTACGCACACCAGCCCAGTGCAAATCCGCACGATGATGGAGCGCAAAGCGCCGATACGCATCATCTGCCCCGGCCGCGTGTATCGCGTCGACTACGATCGCACCCATAGCCCGATGTTTCACCAGATCGAGGGCTTGTATGTGGCTGAGAACGTGACGTTTGCCGATCTTAAATACGACATCACGACCTTTCTCTCCCGCTTCTTCGAGCGAGAGGTAGAAGCCTTGTTCCGCCCGAGTTACTTCCCGTTCGTCGAGCCCGGTGCGGATGTCCACATCAAGTGGGACGACCCTGAAAAAGGTAGCCGTTGGTTAGAAGTAATGGGCTGCGGCATGGTGCACCCCAATGTGCTGTCTGCCGTCGGCATCGATCCCGAGAAATACTCTGGTTATGCGTTTGGTATGGGCGTGGAGCGCATGACCATGTTGCGTTACGGCGTCGATGACCTGCGCTTGTTTTTCAACAACGACCTACGCTTCTTGGCCCAATTCCAGTAAGCAAGTCGGACTATTGCCGCGCCATATCCTTTTTGATTTGCCCAGCCGGTCGACGCTCGCACCCGCTGGACTTACGGTGTTACGAATACGATGAAAATCTCCCTGAATTGGCTGCATGAGTGGGTCAAGCCTGCCGCCAGCGCTGCCCAGTTGGCGCATAAGTTGAACATGGCGGGCTTGGAGTGCGAGGCAGAGCCACTATTGGCCGAAGTCGCCACCGGAGTGGTGGTGGGCAAAATCCTCAGTGCCGAGAAGCACCCGCAGGCCGATCGCCTGCGCGTCTGCCAAGTCGATATTGGTACCGGCACGCGCGCCCAAATCGTCTGTGGTGCCGCCAATGCGCGTGCTGGTCTTTCTGCGCCGGCGGCTCTGCCGGGGGCCACCTTGCCGGGCGGCATGCAGATCAAAGACGCGCAGCTACGCGGAGTGGCTTCGGCAGGCATGTTGTGCTCGGCTAAAGAGCTGGGCTTGGCTGCACAGTCGGACGGCCTGCTGGAGCTCGACGATGACGCCGTACCTGGCACGCCGATCGCCGCGTATCTCGGGCTCGACGATGCGCTGCTAACGCTAGAGCTCACCCCCAACCGTGGCGATGCCCTAAGCATTGCAGGTCTCGCACGCGAGACGGCCGCCCTCTACGGCTGTGCGCTAACCCGCCCTAGTACCCCTGCGGTAGCGGTCAGCAGCGCGCGCAGCGTGCCGGTGGCGGTTGCTGACTTCGCCGACTGTAGCGCCTACACCGGCCGCGTCGTTGAGGGCATCAATCCCGACGCACGCACGCCAGACTGGATGCGCGAGAAATTGCGGCGCAGCGGCCTACGCTGCATTCATCCGGTGGTCGATATCACCAATTATGTGATGCTGGAGCTGGGCCAGCCCCTGCATGCGTTTGACCTTGCGAAGCTCAGCGGCGGCATCACCGTGCGGCGTGCGGCGGCGGGCGAGCAGTGCAAATTGCTGACTGAAGAAACCGTGACACTTCGCAATGAGCTTTTGATTACCGACACTCAGAAGGTGCTGGCTCTGGCAGGCGTGATGGGCGGCTTCGACTCCGGTGTGACGGCCGGCACGGTCGATATCTTTCTAGAGTCGGCAGCCTTTGCGCCGCAGGCGGTCGTTGGCACGGCGCGCCGCCATAAATTGTCCTCAGACGCAGGCTACCGCTTCGAGCGAGGCGTCGATCACAGCCTGCATGCGCAGGCGCTAGAACGTGCGACCGCCTTGGTCTTGGCGATTTGCGGCGGCCAGGCTGGCCCAGTCAGCGCTGCGCAGCAGCCCAAAAAGGCTGAGCAGATTCCACTGTCTTTGAAGCGCTTAGTGCGGCTGATAGGGGTGGAATACCGCGCTGAGGAAGTCGTCGATCTTCTGGAGCGCTTGGGCGTGCAATGCACGGTGCAAGGCGAAGGAGAGTGGTTGTGCACCCCGCCGCCGTGGCGCTACGACTTGGCGATCGAGCAAGATTTGATGGAGGAGGTGGCGCGCCTGCACGGTTATGAGCAAATCCCAGCGCGCCCCTACGCCGCACAGTTGGTGCCGAGCGTGGTGACGGAATCGCGCCGCGCGCCGCAGCGCATCAAAGATGCGCTGGTCGCACGCGGCTGGCAGGAAGCAATCACCTACAGCTTCGTGGACGCCAAACTGCAAGCCAAACTCCTGCCGGATGTCGCAGCACTCGCCTTGGACAACCCCATCGCCGAAACGATGGGGGTGATGCGGACGACACTGTGGACGGGGCTCATCAGTGCTTGGATGCACAACCACGCGCGCCAGAGCACGCGTGTACGCATGTTCGAACTGGCAGCGACGTTCAGTATCGGTGCCCACGGTGCAGTAGCGCAGACGCAACGCTTGGCAGGCCTTGCCGCCGGATCATCTCGGCCCGAGCAGTGGGGTGAGCCGCAGCGTGCGGTAGATTTTTACGACGTCAAAGCCGACCTTGAAGCGCTCACCGCCGCGTTCGGCGGCGGCGCCGCAGATTATCGATTCGTTCCAGCGAGCCATCCGGCTTTGCATCCCGGCCGCACCGCGCAACTGCTGCGCTCGGATGCGGTGGTGGGCGTCTTAGGCGAACTGCATCCGCAGTTAGTGGCCGACCTCGGGTTGCCATCGTCTGCAATTCTGTTCGAGCTGGATTGGGGCATCCTTGGCACTGCCAGCCTGCCGAAGCTGGCAGAGTTGAGTGAATTCCCCGCCTCCCGGCGCGATATTGCGGTCGTCGTGGCCGAGTCGGTGAGCATCGGGGCCATGACGTTGGCCATCCAAACCTGCGGCATCCGCAACCTCATTGAGGTAAGAGTGTTTGACGTTTATCGTGGCAAAGGTCTGGAGCAAGACTGTAAAAGTGTTGCTTTCGGCTTGATTTTCCAAGATTTGTCGCGCACCCTAAATCTTGAAGAGGTAGACGCCGCCGTTCTCGCAGTCGTGCAAAAACTCCAGAAAGAGCACGGCGCCGTTCTCCGTAACTGAATCGACTGGACCACTAAGCCGTGACGCTCACCAAAGCAGAACTTGCGGATGCCCTCTTTGAAGAAATGGGCCTGAACAAGCGCGAAGCCAAGGAATTCGTGGATCTCTTCTTTGAAGAGATGCGGCGCAAGCTAGAAGCCGGCGAAGAAGTAAAACTCTCCGGCTTCGGTAATTTTGAAGTGCGTAGCAAAAAGCAGCGCCCCGGTCGTAACCCCAAGACTGGTGAGGAAATCCCTATTTCTGCGCGTCGGGTGGTGACATTCAGCCCAGGCCAAAAGTTGCGTCTGCGGGTAAGTGTTGATGAAGCCACAACCTAAAGCGCCGCCTCTGCAACGCCCTGCGGACTACCCACCGCTTACGCTCAGCAAGCGCTACTACGCCATCGGCGAAGTGAGCGCGCTGTGCGAGGTGAAGGCGCACGTGCTCCGTTACTGGGAGCAGGAGTTTCCACAGCTTAAACCTGTGAAGCGTCGCGGGAACCGCCGCTATTACCAGGCGTCGGACGTCGAGACCGTCCACCTCATTAAAGGATTGCTCTACCAGCAGGGTTTTACCATTCAGGGCGCTCGGCTGCGCCTCAAAGAGGTGCGGGCTGAGGTAGAGCCTGCTAACCAGCCGCAGCTGAATCTGCTACCGCCTGTGAGCAAGCTGCACCCAGGCGCGAGCATTGCCGCCAGTCAAATCGCCAAGATTCGCGCTGAATTAGAAGATTTGCTGCGTCGTTGGCCAAATTAGTGGGGCAGGGCTCTATCGCAGCCCATCCGCCACGCGCTATACTCTTTGTCTGATCGGCGCGTAGCGCAGCCTGGTAGCGCACTACCTTGGGGTGGTAGTGGTCGGAGGTTCAAATCCTCTCGCGCCGACCAAACCTCTCTTTATAAAAAAGCCCGCCTAGCGGGCTTTTTTGTACCCGTTCGCCGCGGTAGCCGTGCTGTGCTGCGGGCTGGTATGTGGCTTGCCGGTGCGGCAGTAGGTTTTTGATGGGCTGGCTGTGGTAAAACTCCTGACCCATAGTCGCTTTTTCCCGATAGTCAACTCAAATTCTAAAAAAGTCCGATGAGCACCCCGCAGCGCACTGGTGGTTCACAGCCTGGCATCCTCACGCTCAATATCAAGGACAAGAACGCGTTGTACATGGCGTACATCCCGTTCGTAAAAAATGGTGGTCTGTTCATCCCTAGTGAGAAGCCGTACCGCTTGGGCGACGAGGTATTCATCCTGCTCACCCTGATGGACTCGGCGGAACGTATCCCGGTTGCGGGCAAAGTCGTCTGGCTAACACCGCGCGGCGCGCAAGGTAAGCGGGTGCAGGGGATTGGCGTGCAGTTTTCCAGCCAAGATGGCGGCGTCACTCAGAAGAAGATCGAGGCCCAGCTCGCGGGCTTACTGGGCTCCGATCGCAGCACCCATACGATGTAGACCCCCAGCGCTAGGGTTTTGCAGTCGCAGCAAAGCGGGTGCGGATGCCTTCGACCCGATTACGGTTGGTGCCAAAGTCTGCGTAGCCGATCCTAGAGGACGAGCGCACGTCGATGCGGCCCGCCTGAGTGAACACGAACTCGACATCGTCGACATAGCGCATCAGTGTGGTGGTGTATTCGGCGTGCAGATAGTCGTCCGATTCGCGGACGAGCTTCGCACCCTCCGCCACCAGCACGGATTTGAGATGGGCCTTCGCCGTCTCCAGCGTGCCGACGTAATGAATAGGCGCGATCTGATGGTCGGGGTCAGGGTCCATCGAGTTGACGCAATGCGGGCCGCCGGAGCAGGGTGCAAGCGCCCCGCCGACACTGCGCAGTGTGTTCGAGCCTACCCCGCAGGCGCTGAGGCAAAGGCTGCTAGCGAGGGTCAAAACCGCGGTCGAGTGTTTCCACATGGGTAATCCATCCATCCTCAAAGACGATGCGCCGCATCGGCGATTGCGCACCAAAGTTATAAACCCATTCTTCCCGATAAACGGGGATGACGTAGGAATTTCGTTGTCGGTTCCAGCCGTCGCTCTGGTCGCGATAGGCGTTGGGGTGCGAGGGCAGGGGGCGTAGGCTGTTCTCGTCGCGCCGAGTGAGGGGCTCGCCACAACGGCGGAACACGCGGTACTTCGACATGCCCTCCAATAGGTCGCGCGGTTGGCAGCGCAAGGCCACTCCTTTGGGGAAGCCGTAGCCGTCGGATTCAATCTCGAAGATGCGTCCATCGTGCAGCTTCACTAATCGCAGCAGAAGGTTAGGGCCGAAGTCATAGGTCCAGAGTTCGGTATCCGCTAGTGTCCGATTGGTACCGGGGATCGTTTTAAACCACTGATCCCGCAATGCTGGGCTGCCACATGCGGCGAGCAGCACAGCCGCGTCATCGCCTTCGTTCACAATACGCTGTCCGCAGCGCATTGAGCCGGAGGCCTGACTCGGAATGGGCAACAATGCCAGCACCGCTGCTGCGAGCAAAAACAGTGCAAGCGGTAAACATGTAGGCCGGACGACTGGGAACCAGAACATACTCATGGTGTCAGTATCCGGCTTTTCCTGACTTATTGTCAGCAAGACTCCACATTGAGTGCCATTGATGCTCCGCCGTCGCTCCCAAACCCTTTTTGTTAGCCTCCGTTTTTGGGTGTTTGTGATGGCGCTGTGTCTCTCTGGGGTGTCGCCCGCGCAGGAGGCGACCTTCCACCCCGTGCGGGCAGAGGTACTCGCAGAAACCACCGCTTGGCTGCGCGGCGGTGAGACGACGGTCGTACTGCAACTCACCGCAGCGCCCGGCTGGTACACCTACTGGCGTAATCCCGGCGACACCGGTACCGCCACCAGCATCCAGTGGCAATTACCAGAAGGCGTGCGAGCTGGGCCGATACAGTGGCCGACGCCGGAATGGAAGACACAAGCCAAGCTGGTCAACTTCGGGCACTCCGGTGTCGTGCGCTTGCCAGTACCCATTAGCCTCGACGACAGCTGGGCTGCGGGCGGCAGCTTCACGCTTGTCGGCGAGGCGCGCTGGCTTGCCTGCCGCGAGGTGTGCATCCCTGGCCGCCAGAGTGTGCAGTTGACGCTACCGGTGGCCGATTCAGCCGACCTCGATCCCAGCACTGAGCCGGTATTTGAGTCCGCACGCGCCGCACTGCCGGTGCCGATGCCGGAAGATTGGCACGCAGCGTTTGCGGTCTCCGCGACCGACGTCACGCTGGAAATCGCGACGCGCGACGATCTGAGCGCAGCGCAGCTGCGGTGGTTCCCGGCTGCGGCAGATACCTTTAGTTATCAGGATCCCCAGCGGCGGCGGATTCACCCAGGCGCAGACGGTAGTCTGCTGCGGCTCAGTCAGCAGCGCTCAGCGGCGCTGAACACTCCTCCCGAGCGCATCGAGGGCGTGTTGCAGATTCGCCCGCCCACGGGGCCAAGCCGTAACTACGCCATTGCAGCCAGCCCAGCCACGACGGAGTTGATTGCGGTAGCACGCGACGAGTTGCCTCCGATTGCGGCTGACGGCGTCACCCGCATCAATCGCGAGGCGGCTGATGCACTTGCGGCCTCGGTAAATCCTGCCGTTCAAATTGCCACTGCGTTGCTGTTCGCACTGTTCGGCGGGTTCTTGCTCAACCTGATGCCCTGTGTGTTCCCAGTTTTGTCCATCAAGGCCATGGCGCTGATGCGCAGCGCAGAGGCCGACGCACGGGAGCAGCGTCGGCAGGCTTTGGCCTACACCGCCGGTGCGGTATTGAGCTGTGTGGCGGCGGCCAGCGTCCTATTGGCGCTCCGAGCCGGTGGTGAAGCGCTCGGCTGGGGCTTCCAACTCCAGTCGCCGATTTTCGTCGCCGCGATGATTTATCTGCTGATGCTTTTGGGCTTGTCGATGAGCGGTGTTTTGGAATTGGGCAGCGGCCTCATGGGCACCGGCAGCGGGCTCGCGCAACGCCCGGGACTATCTGGGGCCTTCTTCACGGGGGTGCTTGCAGTGATCGTAGCAAGCCCCTGTACCGCTCCGTTCATGGGCACCGCGCTAGGCTTTGCCATCACCCAGCCCCTGATGATTGCGCTGAGCGTATTCGCGGCCCTAGGGATCGGGCTGGCGCTGCCCTTCCTGCTCTTGGGCTTCTATCCGCAGCTCGGGCGCTGGCTGCCGCGCCCGGGTGTTTGGATGCTGCGCTTCAAGCAGGCGATGGCATTCCCGATTTATCTCACCTGCGTCTGGCTGACTTGGGTGCTCATCCGCCAAACTGGGGCCTCTGCGTTCCTCGTCGTGGCGATCGGCTCGGTGGTGTTGGCCATGGGCGCATGGTTGTGGGGCCTACAGCCGCGATCAAGAACCGCCACCACGTTTGCCCTGTGCGCGTTTGCAGCGACCGCCGCCAGCTTAGCCCTGCCAATGCTGCGTAGTGGCAGCGACCACCCTCCACCCAACACTGCTGCGGCGACCGCCGCAGACGGCATCGAACGTGCCGTGTGGTCACCCGAATTGTTAGCGCAATTGAGAAGCGAAGGGCGCACGGTGTTTGTCAACTTCACTGCGGACTGGTGCATTACTTGCAAGGTGAACGAGCGTGGTGCCTTGCAAGCGGACTCTGTGCTGGCGGCGATGCGCCAACACCGAGTGGTATGGCTCACCGGTGATTGGACGCGTGCAAATCCTCAGATTACCGAGGAGCTTGCGAAGTTTGCGCGCAACGGCGTACCGCTCTACCTCGTCTACGGCAGATCGCAGAATCCTGAAGTTTTACCGCAGGTGTTGACCCCGGCCAGCATGACCAGTGCACTTCGTGCGGCAGCGGATTTGTGAAGCAGGTCACGAATCCTGAAAGTTGTAAATGGCAGTCGGTAAGGAAAAACCTTACAAAAAATATCGATAGGCGGTAGTTCAAGTGGGCGTAGACGGCGGCAAAAAACTCTGTCGTGTTCCGGCATAGGTGAAATTTATTGCGTAGCTTCTGAGGCTTAGCTACACAACCTCGATTGCTATCTGCGTTTCAATGTGTTTTGCTACAGAAGAGGGATGTCAGGGAAACACCCATTTTCTGAGGTTTGTAGTGCGAGCCGTTCGAACTACAGTGCTACTGAGATTTTTCTGGGGAAGAGTTGTCGTTTTTAACGAGTCCTGTCGCCCAGCGAGATAGCAGTTTAGGAATGTCCCCCTCATGTTCTCACCGTCCACGCGATCAGCCCTCCTGCTGGTAACCGGCCTGTTGGTCGCAGTGCAGCAAGCCCACGCTGAGCCTTCTGCGGATGTCAGCAGTGATGACGTCCGGTCTTTGGCCAACTTATCCTTAGAAGAGTTGCTCGATATCGAAGTCTCTGCGGTGTCTCGGTTCCCGCAGCGCGCGCGCAACACTTCGGCACTCGTCACGGTCGTTACGCGGGAGGAAATTCAAACTTTCGGCTACGAAACCTTCGCCGACATCGCCGCTAGCCTGCCTGGGCTCCAAAGTACCTACGATCGCCGATATACCAATTTGGCGATTGGCGGGATCAGCCCGATCAAGGATTTCAACGGGCGATTTTTGCTCTTGATTGATGGCCAAAGGGTCAATGACGCCCTGTATGACTCCTTCGGCTTGGGCACGGATTTCCCCATCGACATTGCCTCGATTGAGCGCGTTGAGTTTTTGCGTGGCCCGTCCTCGGCAACCTATGGCAACAACGCGGTGTTTGGCGTGTTCAACGTCATCACACGAGATTCGCTGGCGCAGAACGCACAACTCGCCATTGGCTTAGGCAGTCGAGGGCGCCAAGGAATACGCGCCAGCCTCGGCCACCGCACCGCGCAGGGACTCAGGTTTCGAGGCTCTGCCTCGCATCAACGGCGCGACGGCTACCATACCTCAGCAATGGGCGACTTACCTTCGCTTGACGGTGGCGACGGCGAACATAGCAATCGCTTTCAATTCAGCGTCCAGAGTGATGCACTGACGCTGCGCGCTTACCACAGCGCTCGCGATAAGCAGGTGCCACTGCCCTATTTTGGAACTGCATTCGGTGACATGCGCAACCGAATCTCAGATGCCCAAGGCGCTGTGAGTGTCTCCGGCGAGTTAGAGCCAACGGCGACGGAAACAGTCCAAGGGCGGATCTACTTCAGCTACTACGACTTCGGTGCGGTCTACCCCACCCCTACGGAAAGCAACGTCGTGGTGCTGAATATTGATGATGCAGGTGCTAGGTCCTACGGTGCTGAGGCGCAACTGCGTTCCAACCGCTGGCGGCGTCATCAGTTGGTGTTCGGTGTCAACGCACAGCGCGACTACCGTCTCGCGCAGCGCAACTTTGACTCAGACCCTGCGGCGGTATTCATCGACCGCAACGGCGAGCGCACCCGCTACGGGCTTAATGTGCAGGACGACTGGCAGATTGTGCCCAGCGTGGCGGTTAATTTCGGCCTGCGCTTCGATGCGCTAGACGATTTTGATAGTGCGGTTTCGCCACGACTGGGTGCGGTATGGCTGTTGCCTCAGGGACAGAGCATCAAGCTGCAATACGGTGAGGCATTCCGTGCGCCGAATGACTACGAGCAGTTCGGCCTTTTTGTCGGTAATGACGCGCTTGAGGCAGAGCGGGTGCGGAGTACGGACCTAGTCTGGGAGGGGTTTCCTAACTCAGCGCTGCGCCTGCAAGCTGGGCTGCACTACAGCATCTTGAGCGACATCATTGAAGACGCTCCTACCGAGGACAGTAGTAGCCAATTTCAGAACCGCGGTCGCACGGAGAGCTTGGCTCTGGAGTTAGCAACCGAGTACCGCTGGTCTAATAAAGTCGGCGTCAGGCTCAACGCTACGCTGCAGCGCGCCCGCGACGAGGACGGCCAAGCGCCGATGAACTCAGCGCGCTGGTTATTGAAGGGCCAATATTGGCAGCCACTGCCCATGCAAATCGGTAAATTCGGCTTAGATGCGCACGCCGTCGGCGCTCGGCAAAGTTTGTTCGGCAAAGTTGCAAGCTATTCACGCGTCAACCTCGCGGTGTCGGAAATTCCCGTACCGCTTCTGCCGAAGGTCACCGGGCAAATCCAATTGAAGAATCTATTCGACACCCGCGCCTTAAACCCCAACACAGAGCTACAAGATGTACGCGTCGACCGGACGGAACTAGAGGGCAGGAGCGTCTGGCTGAGGTTGGAGGCCGCACTCTAGCCAATGCCACGCCTATGCGCCGTGCTCGCGCGCCTTCTGTTGCTTTCGCTGCTCGCTTACGTCGGTGCTCCGTTTGCCGCGCCTGACCGGAGCGCTGCGGTTAAGGCGGTTGCGGTCTACAAGTTCAGCCAATTCACCACCTGGCCTAAGCCCTTGCCAGAGGGCTCCGCGCCGTCGCTCTGCGTGATCGGACGGGATGCCATAGCGACTCAGTTCCGTGCGCTCGACGATGACGACGGCGGCAAGGCGGGCGGCTATCTCCAGGTGTTGGAAGTGCCCGCCCTCGACGAATGTCGAATGGCCTACGTCGCCAAGTCTGAGCAGGCGCGCTGGCCGGCGCTGTTTGCCGATTTGCACCGCCGGCAAATCCTCACCGCAGCCGATGCCGGTGACGCACTCACGGACACCGGCGCGGTGATTAGCCTCGCCACCGAGGAAGGGCGCGTCGTCTTTGGGATCCACCACCAACGCGCGCGCGACGCCCAACTATTGATCTCTGCCAAGGTGATGCGGGTGGCAAAACAGGTGTTTGGCAAGTGAGCCTGCTTGATCAGCTCCAGCAGCGCTTCATTGACTGGCGCCTCAATGCGCCGATTGCCAAGCAGATTACGGTCTCCGCGACCTTGGTCGGCGTGGTGGCAGCGAGCGTTGCGGCGATCATCATCTCGGTGTCTGAGTACCGCATGGCGCACGCGAATCTGCGCGAAGATTTGCGCACGCAGGCCAAGATCATCGCCATCAATCTAGAGGCCGCAGTCTCCTTCGACGACCCACAAGCAGCCGCTGAGATCCTCACGGCTTTGCGGGCGATACCCGATATTCGTGTGGGCCGGGTGCTGCGTGCCGACGGCAGCGAGCTCGCGCGTTTTGAATCCGACCCAGCGGCCAATGGGCGCGAAACCTTGCGAATCCAAGAGCCGGTCATGCATGTCGGCGCGCCCATCGCCCAGTTTGAATTGCAAGCGAGCTATGGCCGCGTCCATCGAAAGATTCTCAGTCACGCCCTACTGGTGGTGACCGTAATGGCGCTGATGGTGCTGTTGATTAATCAGTTAATGTGGCGGGCCATCATCATCCTGTCGCGCCCGTTTCGTCAGCTTATTGAGGTGATGCGTGAGATCCGACGGCGCGGCGATTACAGTCTGCGATCCGGCTTGCTCGGCAAAAACGAAATTAGCGCAATGGCGCGCAATTTCGACTCGGTACTCGATGTGCTGCAACTGCGCGAGGACGCGCTCGATAAAGAGCTGATGGAGCGCCGTAGGGCCGAGGAGCAACTGGCCTACATCGCCCATTACGACACCCTGACGGGGCTGCCGAACCGGCACGCCTTTAACGAGCGCCTCAAACGGGAGAGCAGCCGCAATGCGCAGATCGCCGTCATGCTGTTGGACGTCGATAAATTCAAAGACATTAACGACACGCTGGGCCATTACGTGGGTGACGCTTTGTTGCAGGGCATCGCCGGCCGCCTGCACGCGACGATCGTAGCGTCCAACCTAGACGCATTGATCTATCGCATCGGCGGCGATGAGTTTGCCGTGGTGATCGGCGGGGGCTGCGATGAGGCAGCCGCAGAAGCTCTGGGCGAGCAAATTATCGACGCCATGGCCTCGCCCCAACACCTTTACGGGAAGTCCGTATTTGCCTCGGCGAGCATCGGCTTGGCAATCTTCCCGCAACACGCCGAGGACCTACACGGCTTGGTTCGCCACGCGGACGTGGCGCTCTATGCGGCGAAGGGCCGTGGCCGCAAGCGCCTGTGTGTGTTCGACCCCAATATGAACGCACGCGCCGCCGACCGCTTACAGATGGAGGTCGAGCTACGCAAGGCGGTCGTCGAGAACCAGCTGTTTTTGGTCTATGAGCCGCAGATCGATGTGCGCAGCAACCGCCTGATTGCGGCGGAGGCGCTGGTGCGTTGGGACCACCCGACGCGAGGCTTGGTATCGCCGTCAGACTTCATCACCGTTGCGGAGGAGACCGGCTTGATTTTGCCGCTCGGTGAGTGGGTCTTGGAGCGCGCCTGCGCGGAGACCAAAGCGGCGCTGGATGAGGGCCTATGTGCAGCGGACTTCAAGATCGGCGTCAACCTCAGCCCACGGCAGCTCGCCGACCCGAAGTTGGTCGATGCCATCGCCCGTATCATCGAAAAAAGTGGCCTACCGCCGAGCAATTTGGAGTTCGAGATCACCGAGAGCTCGGTGATCGAGAACATCGACGTGGTGATCGAGCGCATGCACGCCCTGCGCGCGCTCGGCGTCAGTTTTGCGATGGATGATTTCGGCGTGGGCGCCACGTCGCTCAGCTATCTCAAGCGGCTGCCGCTGTCGAAGGTGAAGATCGATCGCAGCTTTGTGAAGGACTTACCGCACGACGAAGAAGACGCCGCCATTGCTACTGCGATCATCGCCATGGCGCACCGCCTGAAGAAGCCGGTATTGGCAGAAGGCATAGAGCGCGAGGAGCAACTGAGCTTCCTGCGTGAGCACTCCTGCGACATGGCACAGGGTTACATGATTGGGCGCGGCGCGAGCCTACGCGAGTTGCTACAGCACACTCGGCCGCCGAGCGTGTATGACGCGCAGTTGCGCTTCCCCGATCCCTTAATGTGACGCTGCGATAGCGAGCGCGGTTACTTGGAATCTGCCTGCTGCGCAAACGTGGGTGCGGCGAAGCCTTTGGCGACTTCCTCAACCGCCGCGATGCTGAGCTTCTGTAGGGCTGCTTCCACGGGCGTGTTCTTGAACAGCTTGATGACGTCTGGGACTTGGGTAATTCCGACGCCGCGCGCGACGGCTATCGCCGCTAGGTCCGCGCCGAATTTGGTGTTGCCGCCCTCCACCACGACGCTATGCAAGACCCGACCGGTTTCTGTGTCCAGCACCCGCAAGTCCATGGTGATGTGGCTTTTTTTGAAGCCGAGATTCAATACCCCCAAGGCGGCTAGGTCGCTATTGATGACGCCGGGGATCGGCAGCGGCAGCGCGCCGCCCTTGCTGCCGGTATCAAAGCCCGTGATGGCCGCCGCGAGCAAGTAGCGAGCACCCTCAAATGCCGCCGCTGGCGGTAAGGTTTTGGGGTTAAAGCGGCCGCCGCTATCGGCAAACACTTGTTCGGACAACGCTGCGGTGAGGTCGTCGCGCTCCAGCACAATGAAACTCTCGCTATTGAACAGCTCGGTGGTCAGCATGCTGCGTACGCTGCCGAGAAATTGCTCAACACCAACGTGCTCGTTCACTGGCCTGTACAGATTGGCGATGACCATGCTCAAGGCCAAGGACCGCGCCCCATAGGGCGGCGTGCGGTCTACTACCGGCAGCACGGCGATGCGCGGCCTTGCGGTCGCGGGCAGGGCGCGGATGGCGGCGATCGCATCGCCGCCGCCACGGGTCACCTCGGTGGTTGCACAGCCGCTGAGCGCGCTCGCTGCACTCACCAGGGCAGCCAGCGCAATGCGGCAGTAGGGCCTAGAGCTTAGTGCTGGCAATGTGATTAACCGCCGCCTCGATGGCGTTACGGATGGCCTTCTCTACCGGCGTGTTGGCGTACGCGCCGAGGCCAATCGGCAGATTGCTGTTGGTGTAAATCAAGCCAATGCCACGGCTGGCCGAGGTGGCCTCCACCGTAGTGGCATTGACGACGCGGCCGGTGGCGGTGTCCAAAATGCGCAAGTTAATGGCGATGCAGGCCTCTTTTGCAGAGGCGATGATGATGCTGCCGCCAGAGCAGTTTTTCTCAAACGTGGTGACGGATGCGCGGACGATCAACTGCGCGCCCTCTAGCTGACCCTTGGCGGCAACCGTGTCTCTGCGAAACCGACCAGAGTCGCCGAGGTCTTGCTCCGCCATCACATCGTTCAGGCGATCGCGCTCCACCACGATGAACTTGTTGGTGTTGAAAAGCGCGTCGGTGAGCATGTCGGCCATGCCCGCGCCGACGCTGTGGCCCTGTGTGCCGGCATCAAAAGGCTGCACCGCAATCCGCAGCTTTTGGCCGTTGGCGGGCTCGGCTTGGGCAGCAGAAATACTCGGGCCGGACGATGAAACCACGGTGGCTGTGGTCGCGGCACAGGCACTCAAGCCCAAAGCAGCAAGGAGGGGGACGATTGCAATGCGCATGATGCAACTCCAACAGTGGGCGGTCGCTAAACTGGCTGAAATCAGCGCTCTAGCTTAACCGCAGTATTTCGCGTCCTCCCACTGAATTGCATATGAATAGTCCCGACTACAGCCGCGTCCGCATCGCCATCCATGGCGGCGCGGGTGATTTGCCCGCCAATGCAGGCCCGCAGACCGCTCAGCGTGCGGAGCTGGAGCGCATCACTGCTAGAGCGCAGCAGATGTTGCTGCAAGGCGCGAGCGCGCTCGACGCCGTGACCTATGCCGTTGAGCACCTGGAAGATTGCCCGATGTTCAACGCGGGCATCGGTGGCGTGCTCAATCGCGACGGCGCGCCGGAGCTCGACGCAGCCATCATGCGCGGGCTAGACCGAGGCTGCGGTGCCGTCGCAGGCATTGCTCGCAGCCGCTCGCCGGTTCGGCTTGCACGGGCGGTTATGGAGCAATCGCCCCATGTGCTTTTTTCGGGTGCAGGCGCTGAATTATTTGGCCGCGAGCAGGGCTTGCCGAGTGTAGAGCCCGCCTTTTTTATTACCGAGCACCGTCGCGCTCAGTTACGGATCGCGCAAGAGCAAGGGGTCATCGTGCTCGACCACGACACCGAAGTGCCGCCGCCCGCAGCGCCCGATGCAGCCTTCGGCACGGTTGGTGCGGTAGCGCGTGATGCCTACGGTGAGTTGGCAGCTGCGACCAGCACCGGCGGGCTCACCAATAAGCGCCCCGGGCGGGTTGGCGATACCCCCTTGCCGGGTATTGGCACCTTTGCCGATAACCGCAGCCTTGCCGTGAGTTGCACTGGTACCGGCGAGGCTTTCATCAAGGCCTGCTTTGGCTACGACGTGCACGCCCGCATGGTGTACGCGCGTGAGTCCCTGATACAGGCGACGGCGCAAGCGCTAGCCGCTGTTGCTCAATATCAGGGCTGCGGCGGCTGCATCGCCATTGATGCCGATGGCCGCATCCACACTCCCTTCAATTCCAAGGTCATGTTCCGCGCTTGGGCACTCGGCGATACCGCCGTGCGGGTCGGCGTGCAGCCCGAGGATGGCTTTGGCGGCAGCGTCGAAACTTAGGTTTCTTCCGCCACCGCGGTGGGCTCTGGATGCTCATCGCGCAGTGCAGCATGCGTCCCTACCCAGCGGAGTGCAGCGAATGCGGCAAGGCTCAAACCGACAGTCAGCCACAAAACCTGTACGCCGAGGCGGTCCAAACACACGGAGAACACCACCGGTGCAGCGGCCTGCATCACCTTGCTGGGGGCTTCCAGCGTGCCGCCGCGCTGTCCAAAACCAGCGGGCCCGAACAGCGCCAAGGGCAGGGTGCCTTTGACGATGGTCATGATGCCCACGCCGCCGCCATGAAGTGCGGTAAAAAACACAGCAGCAGGCGCACCGAAAATCCACAGCGCTAAGGCTCCGATCGGGTGCAACAGCGTCGCCAGATACGCCGAGATAAACGGGTTGAAGCGCTTGAGATAGCCCGCCTCGACTATCCGCGCTAAGACTTGGCAAACGCCCACCACTGCGGCAGCGCTGACTGCCGCCGTGGGTGTGCAGCCAGCCGCTTGCAGCAGCCGTGGTAGGTGCGCGGCGAGCGCTGCAAATACGAAGCCGGTCGCAGCGTAAGCGGCCATCAGCAGCGCCATCACGCGCCATGGATGCGTTGCCGCAGGGCTGGCCCTTACCATGCTCGGAGGCGTCGCTTGCGCTCGCGCGTCCTTAGGCAAACCGAAGCCGTGCAGCGGCAGGCCGATCAGCAGGTGCGCTAGCGCCCAGAATCCACAAGCCGCGCGCCAGCCGTAGTGGCTTTCCCACCAGTGCGAGAGCGGCCAACTCAGTGACGATGCAAAGCCGGCAATCAAGGTGACGGTGACGATACCCGCTCGCCCACGCTGGCCGAAGTGCCTGACGACGGTGGCAAAACCGGCATCGTAGAGGCCGAACGGCATCGCTGCGCCGAGGATGAGCCAGCCGAGCAACAGCACCGCCGCATTGGGGGCAACGGCCATCATCGCCAAGGCTGCGGCAAATATAAGATTGGAGGCGATCAGAACCACTCTGCCGCCGAAAACGTCCACCTTGCGCCCCGCATAAGGGCCTAGCACGGCACTCACCAGTAGGGCGGCGGAAAACATCGCATAGACGGCAACGTTGGCTAGCCCAAGCCCAGCCGCCATTTTGGGCCCTAAAACGGCGACTAAGTAGTAGCTCGACGCCCAAGCCAAAAGTTGGCCGAACCCCACCGTGGCAACCACACGGCGCGTAGAGCGCTCAATCATCGAGTCGGGCATCCCTGCGGGTTAAGAGCTTCGGTTATGGGCCAAAAAAAACCCCAGCCGAAGCCGGGGTTCTCTCAAACCAAAACCCTTATAGGGGCTTGATTTGGGTCGCTTGCATGCCCTTGGGGCCGCGAGCTGCAACGTATTCGACCTTTTGGCCTTCCTTCAAGCTACGGAAGCCCGTGCCTTGAATTTCCTTGAAGTGCGCGAAGAGGTCTTCGCCGCCGCCTTCAGGAGTGATGAAGCCGAAGCCTTTGGCATCGTTGAACCATTTGACAGTGCCGAGAGTGGCGGACATGGGTATTTCCTTTAAAACAAGTTGAGGCCAATTAAGAAACGGCAGGATGCCGCAGTGTGCAAGCCATCCAAAACTTTGCCGTGACATCAACCCCTGCAACCGATTTGACGCGGTGTCAGGATTTCTCCCGGTAATTATTTTGTGAACATGCTGCGGCCTACATTCTAACCAATCCCGCAGCACTCAGTGCAAGTGCCAAAAACGTGGAAAAATCAGACCCCTACAAAAATTTTCTGAGATCAGCATGAGCGTGGTTCTTTCGACGTCCGGTGCAACGCGTGGCGATTGGATCGCTTGGGCCGTGGCGGCGGCGTTGTTGGTGCTCTGTCTCAAATTGCATTTGTTGCCAGCCTTGCTGGCAGGGCTGACGATTTTTTGCTTGGTCAATCTCCTCGTGCCGAGGCTGATCGTCGCCACTAAACACGACGAGCGCCGTCGCTGGATTGCGGTGGCTCTGGTATCGACGCTGGTGATCTCCCTGCTGACTGTGCTTGGCGTGGCAGTGGCGAGCTTTCTCAAATCCTCGGATGAGAGCATCCCGGCGCTGTTTCACCGCATGGCGGAGATCATCGAGCAGTCGCGTGGACAGCTGCCGGATTGGGTGCTCAGTTCTTTGCCCGACACTGCCGAAGAATTGCGGACTGCGGCCGTCGAGTGGTTGCGCAGCCATGCGCGTACCGTGCAAACCGCGAGCACGGAGTTCCTACGCGCGATCGCGCAGATGCTGATCGGCATGGTCATCGGTGCAATGTTGGCACTCAAAAACGTCGGTAGCCCCGCGCAGGAGTCGCAATTCGCCTACCCATTCGTGGCGCGCGCACGGCGCATGACGGAAGTCTTCCAGCGTGTTGTGTTCGCGCAGGTGTGGATTAGCGCCATCAACACGCTGCTGACTTGGACCTATCTGGGGCTGATCCTGCCCGGCTTCGACATCAATCTACCGCTGGTCAAAACCCTGGTGGCGCTCACCTTCTTGGCGGGCTTGATGCCCATCTTGGGAAACCTGATCTCCAACACGGCGATCTTCATCGTCAGCCTCTCGCACTCCTTGCTGCTGTCGGTGGTGTCGCTGGCTTATTTGGTGGTGATTCACAAGCTCGAATACTTCCTCAATGCTCGGATCATCGGTAGTCATATCCGCGCGCGCGCTTGGGAGTTGTTGCTGGCGATGCTGGTGATGGAGGCTGCGTTTGGCGTGCCCGGATTGATCATCGCCCCCATGGCGTACGCCTTCTTCAAGGACGAGTTCCGCGATCGCAATTTGGTCTAGTGCTAGCGCGTCAGGCGCTTACTGCGAAGAACTCCCGCACGGCGGCAAGCTGTGCGTCGGTGCTCGTGAGCCCACGCACTCGGGGCCAGAATTGCTCGGCACCGGAGCGACCCTCGCAGTACCACTGGATGTGCTTGCGCGCCACGCGCAGCCCGCGCTCAGCGCCATAGAGCCCATAGAGCGCCTGTAAGTGGGCGAGCAATGTGCTACCCACTTCCTCTTGGCTGGCAGGATTAGGTCGCCTACCAGTCCGCAGATAGCTGCTGATTTCTTGGAATATCCACGGATTGCCTTGCGCTGCGCGGCCAATGAACAAGCCGTCTGCGGAGGTTGCTTTGAGCACCGCGAGGGCCTTCTCTGCGCTGGTGACATCGCCGTTGGCGAAGACTGGCAATCGGCTCGCTGCTTTTACCGCGGCAATGGTCTCGTATTCAGCCTCGCCGAGGTATTGGTCCTCGCGCGTCCTGCCGTGCAGCGCCAACGACTGTACGCCGCAGTCCTCGGCAATCCGCGCGATCCTGAGCGCGTTGCGCTGACCGCGGCGAAACCCAGTGCGGAACTTCAGCGTGACGGGGACATCCACGGCGCTCACAACTGCGGTGAGGATGCGCGCAACGAGGGCTTCATCCTGGAGCAGCGCCGATCCGGCCGCTGCCCCGCAGACCTTCTTTGCTGGGCAGCCCATATTGATGTCGATGATTTCAGCGCCTTCCGAGACGTTCAGTTGTGCCGCTGCCGCGAGCATGGCGGGGTCGGAGCCGGCGAGTTGCACGGCAATCGGCCCGGATTCGCCTTGGTGGTCGCGCCGCGTGCGGCTTTTTTCCGTATCCCGCAGGCGCGGGTCGGCGTGGGCCATTTCCGCGACCGCTAACCCTGCGCCCAATGTGCGGCAGAGCACGCGGAAGGGGCGGTCGGTGACTCCGGCCATGGGTGAAAGCACCAAGGGCGGATCGATGACATGGCTGCCGATGCGCACTGGCGACAAATCGTAGAGGGGCTTGGGCTCTTTAGGCATCGCGACGATTGGGATAGTGGGCGGGGCGCGTCGGGAAAACGACTCCTGACAGCTCATTCAGACTGGAGTAAGGCGGCAGGCATGGAATATGCTGGGCGCAATTGCGCGTTAGCCTGAATAATCATCGCAGCGGTCGCCAATTTGTTGTCGCACTGCTGCACTAGGGGTGCTACCGTCATGACGGGTTTCCGAGATAAAAAATGAGCAAAATCGCTTTAGTAGTGGACGACTCCAAATCTGCCCGGTTCGCCCTGCGCAAATTTTTGGAAGGTTTCAATTATCGCGTCGAAACCGCCGAGTCCGCGCATGAAGCCTTCCAGTTCCTAGCCCACACGCTGCCCGATGTGATCTTTCTCGACCACATCATGCCGGTGACGGACGGCTTTGAAGTCTTGCGCCAAGTCAAGACGGACAGCCGCTTGCAGGTGATCCCTGTAGTCATTTGTTCCTCAAACGATGGTGAGGAATACGCCAATGTCTGCCGCGCTCGGGGGGCTTCATCGGTGCTGCAAAAGCCGCCATCCACTGAGCAGATCGCCGGTTTATTGGCCAATTTGGTCAACTGCACCGCCAACTACGAAGCCACCTTGCCGCCACTAAAGGCAGAGGACTACGCGCTGGCGGCGACCTTGGCACCGCTGCCCACCGCAACGCCCGCGCCCGTGAACAGCCCGCGTGATGCCTCAAAGGCGATGGATAAGTTGATGGCGACCATCCCGCCCAAGCTCATCCCCACCGCCCACTTGCCGTCGAAGGCTCCCGTGGTGACGGCAAGCCCGCGCCCCATGCAGGCGGAGGCTCAGGTAGCCCCAGAACCAGTCGCTGCACCTAAGCCTGATCTCAAGGCCACTTTGCCGCTTGCCGCCGTAGAGAGCAGCCAAGTTCAAGACCCCATAGCGCTGGCCAAGCGCCTTCAGCAGACGGTGATGGAAACGGTGCGCCGCAATATCCCGGATGAAGAGTCCCGCCCCACCGTGATGCCGCCACCACCGGTCGCCACCACACTGGCCGTGATGCCCTCTTTGTCGTCCTACAGTGCCGATGGCCGAGTTTCGGAATCCGCCAGCAGCAGCGCGGATATTGACCAGCGACTGAGCAAGTTGACCTCCGATCTGTTCGCTGAGATCACCGCCCTGCGCGCGCAGTTGACTGCCTTGCAAGGCCAGAGCCTGCCGGATGAAAAGGTGCGGATCATCGCGCTCGAGGCCGCTAAGTCGCGCACCAACGCGCTCGCGCAGAGCCTAGAGCAGCACCTCACCGCGCTGCGCAACAACATTGAGGCCGTGCTACGCGCGCAAAACGACCGCATGCAGCAAATTGCCGGCAGCATCCGCCAGATCGCCGCTGAGGAAGCCCGCCGCGCCTTGTCGCGCTCCGCTCAGGACATCTCGCAACGCACGGCGGAGTCCTTGGCGCGCACCTTGGCACCGCAGCTAGGCAATACGCCGCCGACGAACAAGACTTGGTAGTGCGGTACGCGTGGTGACGGTGTGAGCCTCTCACGGGGCTTAAAACCTATAATCAGCGGATGCAAGAACCAGTTAGTTATGAGGCCCTCACGGCCGCCCTGCCGAAGCTCGGCTTTGATCAATCGGCAGCGGAGTACCACGGCGCGCTTGCCGGTTGCCTCTGTGTTCGCTCTGCCGAGGAAGTCGGCGTCTTGGACGTCTTACCAGCGGTCGAGGCCGACGGCCATGACCTACCCGCCGGCGGGCTGCTTGTGCAGTTGCGGCGCGAGACCCGTGCCGCGCTTGCCAACCCAGAAAGCCCACCCAACCTGCTGCTCCCGCCCGATGACCTGCCCTTGGCTCAGCGAGCCACCGCCTTCGGCGAGTGGTGCCAAGGCTTTGTTTATGGACTCGCTAGTGGCAAGACTCTTGACCTCAAATCCGTGAGCGCGGACGTGCGGGAGATCATCACTGACCTCACCCAGTTCACCAGTGTGGACATGGAAGCAGGCGACGATGAAGACGGCCAAGAAGCGGCCTACGCAGATTTAGTCGAGTACGCCCGCGTCGGCGTGCAACTCGTCTTTTTAGAGCTAAGCCCACGCGTGGCGTCGGCCAACAAGAGCCTTCATTAGCTCAATTTTTTAGGAGTTGTGCCATGCGTTTGAACGATCACCAATTCAGCGAGCACAGCGCCCGCCGCAAAGCCTTTGCGGAGCGCATCGGCAGCAATGCCATAGCCATAGTTCCGGCCGCGAGCGAAGTCACCCGCGCCAACGACACGCACTACCGGTTCCGTCAGAACTCAGACTTCGCCTATCTGACCGGCTTCCCTGAGCCGGAGGCGATTGCGGTCATTGCACCCGGCCGCAGCATCGCCAGCAAAAACGAGAACGGCGAGGATGTGCAGGTCCCCGCAGAGTACGTTTTGTTCGTCCGGCCCCGCAGCAAGCACCATGAAATTTGGGATGGCCGCCGCTTTGGGCCTGAAGGCGCAGCGGCCTTCTTTGGTGCCCAGCAGGCGTTCAATCTGACTGAGTTTGAAGCGGAGTTGCCCAAGCTCATCGCCGGCAGGGAAGTGCTGCACTACACCTTGGCGGAGTTCCCAGAGCTGGACGTCAAAGTCACTGCCGCGATCAAGCACATCCGCGCGATTTCGCGCCGTGGTGGCGCTGCTCCGCACAGCATCTCGGCACTGGAAACCAGCCTGCACGAGCAGCGCTTGATTAAGCGCGGTGTGGAGTTGGAGCTCATGCGCAAAGCCTGCGCCGTGAGTGCCGCAGCCCACCTCAAAGCCATGCAAATGACCCGCCCCGGCCTCAACGAATGGCAGGTCACGGCGGCGATTCATGCCGAGTTTGGCGCGGCGGACTGCGAGCCCGGCTACGGCACCATCTGTGGCGGTGGCGACAACGCCTGCATCCTGCACTACACCGAAAACAATATGCCCTTGAAGGCCGGTGAGTTGCTGTTGATTGATGCCGGTGCCGAGTACCGTGGCTATACCGGCGACATCACCCGCACCTTCCCCATCAATGGCCGCTTCAACAAGGCGCAGGCGGCGATGTATCAGGTGGTGCTGGATGCCCAAAAGGCCGCGATCGCCGAGTTGCGCGTCGGTAATGGCAGCGACAAACCGCACGAAGTCTCGACGCGAGTGCTCACCGAAGGCATGGTCAAGCTAGGCCTCTTGAAGGGTGATGTGGATGCCCTGATCAAAGCGGAAAAGCACAAGCAGTTCTTTATGCACGGCACTGGCCATTGGCTGGGCATGGACGTGCACGATGTGGGCCGCTACAAGCTCAATGGCACGCCCAGAGCCTTTGAGGCGGGGATGATCATGACGGTAGAGCCCGGCCTCTACGTGGCTCCCGATACCGAGGGTGTGCCGCTGGAGTATCTCGGCCTTGGCATACGCATCGAGGACGACGTGCTCGTAACGGACGAAGGCCCAGAGGTATTGACCGCAGGCGTGCCTAAGGAAATCGCGGAGATTGAGGCGGTGATGGCCGCAGCGCAGGCGGCCAGCGAGTGAGGCTTACCCAGCGTCCAGCGGCTAGCAGCCTGAAGCATTCCCTATGAGCGCTAGCGGATTGCTGGGCTCTGAGGATAGCGACTACGACATCGCCATCGTCGGTGGTGGTTTGGTCGGTGCAAGCCTCGCAGCCGCACTCGCCCACAGCTCTTGGCGCGTGCTGTTGCTGGAAGCCCAGACGCCACCCGCCACCGAGGCGCGTTGGGACGAGCGCTGCATTGCGCTTAACGATGGCTCCCGCCGCATCTTGGACGGCCTTGGGCTCTGGGCAGCGCTCGCAGCGCAGGCCGAGCCCATCGTCGCTACCCATATCAGCGAGCGTGGCCGTTTTGGCGTCAGCCGCTTCCATGCCGATGACGCAGGGCTGTCCGCGCTCGGTTACAACACCCCCTTGCGTGCCCTAGGTGCAGTGCTCAGCGCGCGGCTCGCAGCGCAAGCGAATCTACGCCTCGCCTACGGGCAAAAACTCACGCAGATCGCCGTGCAGCCAGAGGTTGTGCAGCTAGAAGTGCAGGGCGCTGCACTCTCCACGACCAGCTACACAGCGCGCTTAGTCGTCGCCTGCGATGGCGCGGGCTCCGCCGTCCGGCAGATGCTCGGAGGTGAGGCCGAGGTGCGCGACTACGCCCAGAGTGCGATCGTCACCGCCGTGACTACCGAGCGCTCCTTGCAGGGCATCGCCTACGAGCGCTTCCTGCCGACTGGCCCACTGGCGCTGCTGCCGAAGCCGCGTTTGCCGGGCGATGAGCGTGCAGGCCACATCGCATCTTTAGTGTGGACACTGCCAACCGCTGAGGCTGCCGCGCATCACGCAACCGCCGATGCCGACTTCCTCGCCGCCGCCCAAGATGCTTTTGGTGAGCGCGTCGGCAAGTTCCTGACTGTGGGCGCGCGGGTCAGTTGGCCGTTGGCGCGGACCATCAACCAAATGCCGATGGCCCCGCGCCTGCTGTTCTGTGGCAACGCGGCGCAGAGCCTGCACCCAGTAGCAGCACAGGGCTTCAATCTGGGCTTGCGGGATGTCGCCGTACTCGCCGAATTACTCACGGCGCAAGCGACCAACACCGGCGTGCGAGCAGACCCCGGCGCAGGCGCGCTGTTGCAGCAATTCACCCAAGCCCGAGCGCCAGACCGCGAGCAAACCGCCGGCTTTACCGACACCCTCGTGCGCAGCTTCAGCAACCGGCTGCCGCTGTTAAGCCAGTTGCGGCCACTGGGCCTATTGGCGGTCGATTTACTGCCGCCCATCAAGCAGGCGGTGCTGCGGCAAAACCTCGGCCACACGGGCTTAAGCGGATGAGTGCGCATAGTGCTAGTGATGTCATCGTGCTCGGTGGCGGCACGGTGGGCTTGGCCGCCGCAGCGGCTTTGGCGGCGCAGGGCTTTCACGTCGCCCTCGTGGAGCGGGTCAGCGCACTGCCTCAGCTCGCAGCGATCACCCCTGAGTTGCCTATCGATGCGCGGGTGTATGCGCTCTCAGAAGGCAGCATCGGCTTCTTGCAGCGCTTGGGCGCTTGGCCTGCTGCCTTCGCCCAACGAACAGCGCCTTACCGCGCCATGCAGGTTTGGCAGAGCGCGCCCGAACATGCCCTGAAGTTCGCCGCAGCGAGCCCAGATGCCGCGCTCGGATGTATCGCCGAGCATGGCGCGCTCAACGCTGCCCTAGGCAGCGCACTGCCGGTGGGTGTGCAACTCTGCCTGGGCCAGACCGCCGAGGACTGGCAGTTGGAAGAGGGCGCTGTGGCGCTCACGCTCAGTGACGGTAGCCGCCTGCAGGGCAAGCTCCTAGTGATTGCCGATGGCCCCAGTTCGCCCTGGCCGGAGCGCCTAGGCCTGCAACCGCTGGGCTGGGGCTACGAGCAACGCGCCATCATCTGCCACGCACGCTTTGCTGCCAGCCACGGCGACACCAGCCGTCAGCGCTTTCTGCCGACCGGCCCATTAGCGCTACTGCCGCTTGCGGATGGCCGCAGCTCCATCGTTTGGTCTTGCCCAATAGACATGGCGGAGGAATTACTGGCACTCGATGACGCAGGCTTTGCACTGCGGCTCGCGACCGCCGCGCAGCAGGTGTTGGGGCCTGTGCTAGGGCTCACGCCAAGGCAGAGCTTCCCGCTACAGCTCAAGCGCCTGCATACGCCGGTTGCAGAAGCTGCCGTCATTTTGGGCGACGCTGCCCACGTCATCCACCCTCTAGCTGGGCAAGGCGTCAACCTAGGCCTCGCCGACGCCGAATGCTTGGCGAACATGCTCGCCGCCGCACGCGACGCCGGCCGCAGTTGGTGGAGCCTACGCACCTTGCAAGCCCATGCGCGCACCCGCGCACCCGAGGTGGACGAAATGCTCGCGCTCACCGACGGCCTACACCGCGCCTTCACCCAAGGCGGCGGCCGACTGGCCCGCTGGCTGGGCGCAGCCATGCCCATGCTCAACCAAGTGCCGGGTGCTACCCAAGCGCTGGCGAGCAGAGC
>CAZHTI010000006.1:0-1125 GCA_964535755.1 uncultured Salinisphaerales bacterium
GGCCATCACGCCGAACACGCCCAAGGTGGTGACGATGTAGGTGAGCAGGAAGATGCCCGCCGCCTCGTGCGCGCGCGCGCCGCCTGCGACCAAGACCACCAGCAAGTAGCCGAACTGGGCGATGGAGGAGTAGGCCAGCATGCGTTTGACGTTGTCCTGCATCAGCGCCAAGACGTTTCCGACGACCATCGAGGCAATCGCCAGCCAAGTCAGTGCCTGGGCAATTTCTGGGCCGTGGAATACGCCGATGTTGGTGAACAGGCGGAAGGTGACGGCGAACATCGCCGCCTTGCTGACCGTGGCGAGGAAGGCGGCGACTGGCGCTGGGCTGGACTCGTAAACGTCGGAGGTCCACAGGTGGAAGGGCACCATACTCAGCTTGAAGGCGACGCCGACCAAAATCATGGTGGCACCCGTGATGATCAACGCAGGCCGGGCCGAGCCGATGCGGTTGGCGATTTCGGCAAAGCCTAGGCTGCCGGTCTCAGCAAACAAGAGCGCGATGCCGAACAGCATGAAGGCCGAGGCAGCCGCCGAGAGCACCAGATACTTCATGCCGCCTTCCAGAGCGCGGGCATCTTTCTTCGGGTAGGCAACCATCGCGTAGAGCGGCACGCTGAGCAGCTCTAAGCCAATGAAGAAGCCGGCAAAGTGGCGCGAGCAGGCCATCACCAAAGCGCCCAAGGTGGCCATCAAGAGCAGCAAATACAGCTCTTCGCGGTTGCTTTGGTAGCCCTCAAAGTAGGCGTGGCAGAGGGTGAGTACGCCGAGTGCGGTGGCGAGAATCAGCCCCATGTAGAGGTTGGCGTAGCCATCGACCAAGAGCAGCGGCGTGACTTCCACCGCGCCGCCTTGCAGCAGTGCGGGCACGACCGATAACAGTGCCGCATTCATGCCGATCATCGTCAGCACCATCGTGATGCGGTGTGAACGGCGCACGGCGATCTGGAGCATCACCACGACCGTAGTGAGCGTAAGGATCAGCAGCGGATTAAGGGCTAAGAATTGTTGGAGTGTCATGACGTGGCTCCGACACGGTGGTTGCGCTGAGCGCAAGGTGTGCGGGAGGAGCCACTCGGCTCCGTTGGAGGAGTCTTCATATTTCGATCAACTTGCATGGTGCCG
>CAZHTI010000006.1:1225-4381 GCA_964535755.1 uncultured Salinisphaerales bacterium
GCGGCGACGACGGTGATCAGCGGTGCCACGGTAAAGCTGCCCATCAGGATGAGGAATTCGCCGACGAAGTTGCCCAAGCCCGGCAAGCCCAAAGAGGCGGCGGAGAAGAACAGCATGATCGGCGGCAGGTAGGGGAACTTGGCCCAGAGGCCGCCCATCTCGCGCAGATCCCGCGTGTGCAGGCGCTCGTAGAGTTCGCCGCAGAGGATGAACAGCGCACCGGCGGAGAGGCCGTGGGCAATCATCTGCACGACCACGCCCTGCATGGCTTGCTCGTTGCCGGAGTAGATGCCGATGACGACGAAGCCCATGTGGCTGATCGAGGTGTAGGCAATCAGGCGCTTGATGTCGGTTTGAGCAAAGGCGACCACACCCGCGTAGATGATGCCGACCACACCCAGCCACATCGCGACCGGCGCGAACGCCATGCTGGCCTCAGGGAAGAACGGCAAGGAGAAGCGCAACATGCCGAAGGCCGCAGTCTTGAGCAGGATGCCAGCGAGATCGACCGAGCCTGCGGTGGGCGCTTGGCTGTGGGCATCCGGCAACCAAGTGTGGAAGGGCACAATCGGCATCTTCACCGCGAAGGCGATGAAGAAGGCGAGCATCAGCCACCAAGCGGTTTCAGCGGGCAGGCCGCGCGCGGTGTTGAGCAAATCGGCGTAGGCAAAGCTCCAGACGCCCGCAGATTCTTTGTGCAAAAACACCAAGGCGAGGATGGCGATCAGCATCACCAAGCCGGAGGCCTGAGTGAACAAGAAGAACTTGGTGGCCGAATAGGTGCGGCTCTTGCCGCCGGGCACGGTGTGACCCCAGAGCGCGATGAGGAAGAACATCGGCACCAGCATCATTTCCCACAGGAAGAAGAACAGGAAGAGGTCGATCGCCAAGAACACGCCGACGACACCGCCCAAGTTCCACAACAGGTTGAGATAGAAGAAGCCGACGTAGCGGTCGATTTCACGCCAGGAGCAGGCGACGGCCATCAAGCCCAGAACGTTGGTCAGCACCACCAACAGCAGGGCGAGGCCGTCCATCGCGAGATGGAAGTTGATGCCAAAGCTGGGGATCCACGGCGCTTTGTATTCAATGGTCCAGATCGGCGCGGCACCGGGTTGCATCAGCGTGAAGTCCCCGGTTTGCCAAATCCAGAAACTCATGACCATGACGACAAACATGGTGCCGAGTGCGATCCAGCGCGGCAACGTGCGCGATATGACTTCGCTCTGCCAGCAGAGGTAGCCGCCGACGAAGGGGATGAGGAGGAGCCAGACGAGAATCATGTCGAGTTCTTATTTAATGGAAGGCAGCTGCGCCAAGCAGCACGGCAGCACCCGCCCCGAGGGCAAGGATGTACCAGCGCAGGTTGCCGGTCTGGGTGGCAGAGAGTGCGGCGTTGGCGCCGCGCAAGCTCATCGGGATGAGGTTGATGAACCAGTCGGCAACGTCGTTCTTATTGATATTGGCCAGCCACATGGTGGGCTTGACGAACAGATGGTCGTAGAGCCAATCAAAGCCGAAGGCGCTCTTCCAGAACTTGCCGATGTAGTG
Organism: uncultured Salinisphaerales bacterium; assembly: GCA_964535755.1. Lineage (GTDB taxonomy): Bacteria > Pseudomonadota > Gammaproteobacteria > Nevskiales > Nevskiaceae > Stagnimonas. Next base: position 2,777 of record CAZHTI010000006.1, read on the forward strand.
CGTGACGCCTTCGCGCGACCAGCCAGCCGCAATGCTGGGCCTGTGCAGGAAGAAGAACCAAGCCACGACGATGCCAAGCAGAGAGACGAGTGCGGGCAGGTACATGATGAATACCGAGTCCACCATGGCAGGGTCTTTCTGCACCGCAGGCAGCACGTTCGCAAGCGGCAGGTGGACATAGCCGCCGACCACGGCCAGCACCATCAGAACCACCAAGGGGATGTGGTGGTCGAGGCTGTGTGCGCCATGCGGCGGGTGGCCCTTGGCATCGAAGCGCTCATTGCCAAAGAAGGTGACGAAGATCAGCCGGAACGAATACACCGCCGTCAGGAAGGCACCAAACACGCCCGCGAGCCAGATATTGGTGTGGCCGCTCAGGTAGGCCTCGTGGAGGATTTCGTCTTTAGAGAAGAACCCTGATGTAAACGGCATCGCGGTGAGTGCGAGCGTGCCGATCATCATGCACCAGAAGACAAAGGGGATGTGCTTGCGCAGACCGCCCATCTTGAAGATGTCCTGCTCGTGGTGCATGGCCAAGATCACTGAGCCCGCGCTCAAGAACAGCAGGGCCTTGAAGAAAGCGTGGGTCATCAGGTGGAACACCGCGGGCTGATACGCGCCGACGCCTAGGGCCAGAAACATGTAGCCGATCTGGCTCATGGTGGAGTAGGCGAGGATCTTCTTAATGTCGGTCTGCATCAGCGCGATGAAACCGGCCATCACCAAGGTCAGCGCGCCAACGACACCGACGGCGAGGTGGGCAACTGGTGCGAGCTCAAACAGCGCATTGGTACGGGCAATCAGATAGACACCGGCGGTCACCATCGTCGCGGCGTGGATCAGTGCCGAGACCGGCGTGGGGCCAGCCATGGCATCCGGTAGCCAGGTTTGCAGCGGTAGCTGCGCGCTCTTGCCGACCGCGCCGCCGAGCAGTAACAGGCAGGTGATCGTCGCGAGGATGTGGCCCTCGCCATTGATGACCGGCCATTGCGCAGGGGCGAGCACCGCCAGCTCTTGGATGTTGAGCGTGCCGAATTCGCGGTAGAGCAAGAACAGGCCGATCGCCATGAAGGTATCGCCAACACGGGTGATGACGAAGGCCTTGCGGGCAGCACCCCCATTGGCGGAGTCTTGGTACCAGAAGCCAATCAGCAGGTAGCTGGCGAGGCCGACACCCTCCCAACCGAAGTAGAGGAACAATAAGTTGTCGCCCAAAACCAAGAACAACATGCTGGCGACGAACAGGTTCATGTAGCTGAAGAAGCGGCCAAAGCCGTCGTCCCCGCGCATGTACCAGCTGGCGAACAGGTGGATCAAAAAGCCAACGCCGGTGATGACGCCAATCATGACCAAGGACAGCGAGTCGAGTCGCAGCGCAAAGCTGGGCTGGAAGTTGCCCACACTCATCCACTGCCAGAGGTGATAGGTGTATGCACCACCCTCGGGCGGGTACATCAGGAAGCTGGCACCAGCAATGGCGGCACAGGTGGCGGAAAACGCCATGGAGCCAACACCGATGACGGCGGCAAGATTCTCAGAGATGCGCGAGCGCGACAGCGCCAGAATCAAAAAGCCTAGCAGCGGTGCGATGAAGGTTAAGGGCAG
>CAZHTI010000006.1:4481-7941 GCA_964535755.1 uncultured Salinisphaerales bacterium
AGCGTCTTGAAGCGACGATAGATTTGAATCAACAGTGCAAGGCCGACTGAGGCCTCGGCTGCGGCCAAGGTCAGAATCAGGATGAACATTACTTGGCCATCAGCAGATGCCCAGCGTGCACCGGCGACGATAAAGGCGAGTGCGGTGGCGTTAAGCATGATCTCCAGCGACATCAGCATGAACAAGATGTTGCGGCGGCTGAGCAGGCCGTAGAGGCCAATGCAGAACAGAGCGGCGGCCAGCATTAGGCCGTGCTCCATCGGGATTGAAGTCAAGGTATTCATGAGTTTTGCTTATTCGTCCTTGCCCAAGTGGTGAGCCGGATAAAAGGCAAGCGTCCGGTGGACGCTTGCCCCAGCGAACGCACGGCCACGGATGGCCGGGCCGAACTGAGCTGCCAGGGAAGGCGCAAATAGACCGAGCGACGTCATATTCATTCGTCCTTACCCAAGTGGTACGCAGCCACCAAGCCGGCCAGCAAAAGCATCGAGGCGAGCTCGACGGCCAGCAGATAGGGGCCAAACAGGCTAATACCGACCATCTTGGCGGTGACTTCCGTCGCACCGGCTGCGGTCATAAAGCCCTTGGGCCAGAGCACGCTGAGGAGCTGCCAGAGCAATACAGCCGCGAGCACGCCAGCGGGCACCCAAGCGGTCGGCGACATCCAGCGGCTCTCTTGGTCTTCGGTTTTATGGCCCAAGTTGAGCATCATCACCACGAAGACGAACAGCACCAAGATCGCACCGGCATAGACGATGACCTCTAGTGCCGCCGCAAACGCCGCACCTAGCGTGTAGAACACTAAGGCTATGGCTAAGAGGGAGAGCACCAGATAGAGCAGCGCGTGCACCGGGTTGGTGTTGAGCACCACCATCATGGTGGCGAACAAGGCCACTGCAGCGGCCACGTAAAACACGTGGTTGGGGAAGGTGTAAATCGTGATGCTGCTTAAGGCAACCGCGATTAGCCCCAGCACGACGAAAGTTGGAAGCAGGTTCTTCATGGCAGCAGGCTCTTCACATCGACGGGTTCGGTTTCGTTCAAGGCTTGGCCCTTGTCTTTGCCCTTCACCGCCATGCCGGAGACGCGGTAGAAGTTGTAGTCGTGATACTTGCCGGTGCCATTGATGAGCAGGTTTTCCTTCTCGTACACCAGATTCTGGCGGTTGTACTCGGCGAGCTCGTAGTCCGGCGTCAGCTGGATGGCCGTCGTCGGGCAGGCTTCTTCACACATGCCGCAGAAGATGCAGCGGCTGAAGTTGATGCGGAAGAACTCCGGGTACCAGCGGCCATCTTCGCGCTCGGCCTTTTGCAGGCTGATGCAGCCGACGGGGCAGGCGACTGCGCACAAGTTGCAAGCCACACAGCGCTCTTCGCCGTCGGGGTCGCGGGTCAGCACGATGCGGCCACGGTAGCGTGGCGGCACATAAGGCTTGACCTCTGGGTAGGCGATCACATCGCGCTTGGCGAAGCTGTGCTTAAACACCAGGCCTATGCTGCGGAACTGGGTGTAAATGCCGTAGAGGACGGCCTTGGTCTGTTGAATCATCGGTTTAGGCTCCGGCCTTGTAGAGCACGATGGCTCCCGTCACCAAGAGGTTGAGCAGTGCTAAGGGCAGGCAGACCTTCCAAGCGGCACTCATGATTTGGTCATAGCGCGGGCGCGGCAGCGCAGCACGCACCAAGATGTAGCTGCTCATAAACAGGAAGGTCTTGAGCGCGAACCAGACAAAGGGGATGTGCTCGGTCCAGAACGGGCCATGCCAGCCGCCGAAGAACAGGGTGACGGTGAGGGCGGATACCAAAACCATGCCGACGTATTCGCTGACCATGAACATGCCGAACTTCATGCCGGAGTATTCGGTGTGATAGCCCTGCACCAGTTCTGACTCTGCTTCTGGCAAGTCGAAGGGCGTGCGGTGGACGACGGCAAGTGCCGCCGGCACCCAGACGATAAAGCCCAAGAACTGGGGCACGATGTTCCACAGGCCTTCTTGGGCGGCGACGATTTCGCGCAGGTTAAAGCTACCGGCCTGCATCACCACGCCCATCAGCGCGATGCCCATGAACACTTCATAGCTGATGGTCTGTGCCGTAGAGCGCAGGCCGCCGAGCAAGGAGTACTTGGAGTTAGACGACCAACCGCCGAGCATCACGGCGTACACCGCAAGGCCGGCAATCGCTAAGAAGTAGAGCAGGCCTAGGTTGGGGTTCGCAGCACCCCAAGTCGGCGTCATCGGGATGAAGGCTAGGCCCAACATCATCAGCGCCATAGCCAAAAATGGCGCGAGGACGAAGGTGAATTTGTCGGCAAATGGCGGCATCCAGTCTTCTTTGAAGAAGATCTTCAGCATGTCCGCAGGCACTTGCATCAGGCCGAACCAACCGACGCGGTTGGGGCCATGGCGGTCTTGCCAGAGTGCCAACAAGCGGCGCTCCAGCCAGATCATGTACGCGGCGGCGATGACGCTGCCGAGCAAGATGACGATGGCTTTACCCATCGCCACCCAGATGTCGATCAGCGCAGGCGTAATCCAGTCGAACATGGCGCTTTAGCCCCCCTTGCTGACGTGGACCGCGCTGCCCGCCACGAGTGCGGGCACACCGGCAAGGCCCACCGGAAGACCAACTTGGCCCTCGGGGATGTCCATCCGTACCTTGGCGGGCAGGGTGACTTCTACGCCGCCAATGGTGACCTTGGCCGGCGCTTGGTGGCTTACGCCCAAGCGGGTGGCATCGGCCACGCTGAGTGCGACGTAGGCGGCGGCAACGCGCTTCTGGATTGGCGCCGCTCTGGCGGAGAGTTCTTCGCTGCCAAAGTGGTGGTGGATAGGCAGTAGTTGTAGCCCAGCCTCGGCAGTCGCAAGAGCGGCTGGGTAGAAGCTGGCTGCGCCGTTGTGCGCGAACAAGCGCACGCCGGAGTCACCACCGCGCATCGCACCGCCAACTTCCGCTTGGAATTTGTTCCAAGCCGACGGTGAGTTCCAACCTGGCGACCAAGCGAAGGGAATCAGTGATGCCGGGCGCTCGACGTTATGGGTGGAGTTCACGCCCTCCATGCTGAAGGACAGCGCGGTGTCGGCGTCTTGGGTGGCGCGCGGCTCGTGCACAAAGATATTGGCGCGGGCGGCGGTGCGGCCTGACTGCCGGTGCGGCGCGCGGGCGAGCTTGCCGCCATTGAGGCGGAAGTCTGCCCCCGGAGCGGCGGCTGCAACTCCCTTGAGCGCTGGGATTTGCTCGCAAGCGGCGATTGCGGCGTCCAATGTGGCGGCGTTGGCTTGGCCATTCAGTGCGGCGATTTCCGCCAGCCAGCGCCAAGCCTCTTGGGTGCCGACGTGGCGGTCGTAATAGGCCGGGTCAAACACTTGGAAGGCGCGCTGGGCGCGGCCTTCGGCATTGACATAGCTGCCGTCGCCCTCGGCGAAGGTGGCCGATGGCAGCACGATTTGCGCGGTGGCGGT
>CAZHTI010000006.1:8041-11136 GCA_964535755.1 uncultured Salinisphaerales bacterium
AGCACTTGGGCGACTTCCTCAGCCTTCGCTTGCAGCTCAGCGCTCAAGCGGGCGGCGGGCGCGCTCGCATCCAAAGCGTGGGCGACGGCCATGCCGAACGCGGCGATTTGCTCAGGGGCCAAGCGCAGCGCGCTGTGCGCGATTTCGTCCAGCTTGGTCGCCATCGGGGTGACGATGACTAATGGGTTGACGGCGTGCTGGGCGATGTCATTGGCCGAGGCTGCTTGCCAATCCGGCACCTTTTTCTCTTGGCACATCGTCGCCAATTTGCCACGCGCGGCTTGGCGCAGCGCGAGGGCGACACGCGGCGCGGTGGCGAGCGTGTCTTCACCAAGCACCAACACCGCATCGGCTTGGTCGATGCGCTTCAGGCTCGCGGTCGTCACTGGCCCGGTGGTGAGGATGCGCAGGACTTCTGCCGTCAGCGCGTGTTCTTGCGCGGCCACGCCGGCGTAGAAGTTGGCAGGGCCCACCAGATTACGCAGCGCGACGTTGGCTTCTAAGGTGGCACGCGGCGAGCCGATACCGATGACCGGCTTGCCACTGGAGAGCAGCGCTGCCGCTTGGGCGAGTACGGTGGTCTTCGGTGCGGCGATGAATTGATCGGCCTGACGCAGCAGCGGCTGGCGCGGGCGGTCCTTGGCATTGACGTGGTCGTAACCGAAGCGGCCACGGTCGCACAAGAAGTAGCCGTTGACCTCGCCGTGATAGCGGTTCTCGATGCGGCGAATCTCGCCGTAGCGCTCGCCGGGCGAGATGTTGCAGCCGACGGCGCAGCCGGTGCAGATGCTGGGTGCGAACTGCATGTCCCACTTGCGGGTGTAGCGCTCGCTGTGGGTTTTGTCGGTAAACACACCGGTGGGGCAGATTTCGGTCAGGTTGCCGGAGAACTCGCTCTCCAGCGTGCCGTCGGTTTCGCGGCCAAAGTAGACATTGCTGGCCGAGCCATAGACGCCCAAATCCTTACCGCCGGCGTAGTCCTTGTAGTAGCGCGTGCAGCGGTAGCAGGCGATGCAGCGGTTCATCTCGTGACCGATGAACGGGCCTAAGTCTTGGTTCTTGTGCGTGCGCTTGGTGAAGCGGTAATCCCGAGCGTGGTGGCCGGTCATCACCGTCATGTCTTGCAAATGGCAGTGGCCACCTTCCTCGCAGACTGGGCAGTCGTGCGGGTGGTTGGTCATCAAGAAGCTGACGATGGTCTCTCGGAACTCCTTGGCTTCTGGGTCGGCAATGCTGATGTAGGTGTTATCGGAGGCTGGCGTCATGCAGGACATCACGATGCGGCCGTTTTTATCGTCCGCATCTTTGTATTGCTTGATGGCGCATTCGCGGCAAGCGCCGACGCTATCAAGCGCCGGATGCCAGCAGAAGTAGGGGAGGTCTAGCCCCAGCTGCAAGCAAGCTTGGAGCAGGTTATCTGCGCCATTGACCTCGTAGGTGGTGCCGTCAACGTGAATCTTTGCCATGCAAGGCTGCCTTAAATCGGGCCGCCGCAAAACTGCGGGGCGAGTGACGCGGATTGGGAGTGGATGCTGCGGTCAAGGCTCATGCATTGACCCACTTGATGCGTTCTTTGGCGTATTCCACCTTGGCGCCGACGCTGTGCTCGGGCAGTGCGCAGACATCGCCGGCCTTAGGCATCGGGACTTCCGCCAAGCCTTCCTCAAACTCAGCGCGGAAGAACTTGAGTGCGGATTGCAGCGGCTCCATCGCCCCCGGCGCGTGGGCGCAGAAGGTCTTGCCGGGGCCTAGCCAGCGGGTCATCTTGGCGAGCGTGTCGAGGTCTTGGGCGGTGCCGGTGCCGGCTTCGATCGCCCGCATCATCTTTACCGTCCACGGCAGGCCATCTCGGCAGGGTGTGCACCAGCCGCAGGATTCGCGCGCAAAGAACTCTTCGAGGTTGCGGACCGCAGAGACCATGCTCTGGTCTTCCGCCACCACGGTAATCAGGCCGGTACCCATGCGCGAACCCGCCTTGGAGATGGTGTCAAAGTCCATCGCAAGGTCTAAGTGCTCGGGCAGCAGGAAGTCGGTGGAAGCACCACCCGGCAGCCAGGCTTTGAGCTTCTTGCCGCCCTTCATGCCGCCAGCGTGGACTTCCAAAATCTCGCGTGCCGTGGTGCCGATGGGGAGCTCCCATACGCCGGTTTTATTCGCACGCCCAGAGCAGCCGTAGAGCTTGGTGCCGCCGTCTTTGCTCTTGCCTTGGTTTAGGCCCTTAAACCAGTCAGCACCGTGGTTGACGATGTGCGGGATGTTGCACAGCGTCTCGACGTTATTGACGATGGTCGGGCGGCCCCAGAGGCCGGCAATCTGCGGGAACGGCGGCTTAGCACGCGGGTTAGCGCGGCGGCCTTCAAGGCTATTGATCAGCGCAGTTTCTTCGCCGCAGATGTAGCGGCCGGCACCAGTGTGGACGTAGAGATCAAAGCTCCAAGCGCCGCCCAGAATGTTTTTGCCGAGGTAGTTCTTGGCCTTGGCTTCGGCAATCGCCGCGTTCAAGCGCTGGGCGGCTTCGATGTACTCGCCGCGCAAAAAGATGTAGCCCAGATTGGCGCCGATGGCATAGGCAGCAACGGCCATCGCCTCGACCATCTGATGCGGCGCTTGCTCCATCAGCAGGCGGTCTTTAAACGTGCCCGGCTCCATCTCGTCGGCATTGCAGACCAAGTATTTGGGGCCGGAGTCTGGCCCCATCGGAATCAGGCTCCACTTGATGCCGGTGGGGAAGCCCGCACCGCCACGGCCTCTGAGGTTGGCGTCTTTGACCTTGCCCTGAACCTCCAGCGGCTGTAGGTCGGCCACGGCTTTCTTGAGGGCCTGATAGCCGCCCTCTGCCTCATAAGCGGCCAAGGCCAAAGGCCCTTGGCGCACGTCGATCAGGCGCGTCAGCGGCTTTTGGAACTGAGGGTCGTGTGCAGCGCGCGAGATCATTTGTATCGCTCCAACAAAGTCGGCACGTCTGCGGGCTCCAAGGGGCCGTGCAGGTCATCGTTAATCATCAGCACGGGGCCACGGTCGCAGGCGCCCAGGCAGCAGATCGGCAACAGCGTGTAGCGCTTGTCTGCGGTGGTCTGGCCGAGCTTGATGCCGAG
>CAZHTI010000006.1:11236-12489 GCA_964535755.1 uncultured Salinisphaerales bacterium
GCTTCTTGGGCGCTGAGTACGAAAGGTTCGCCACTGCTGCCACTGGCTACGGCGGGGAGATCCGCCAGTTTGACGATGGTTTCTGATTGCATGGTTTAGCGATCCACGTCGGCCATGACGAAGTCGATAGAGGCGATGTAGGCGATGAGGTCGGGCACCATCTGGCCACGGATGACCGATGGAATCTGCTGCAAATGCGGGAAGCTCGGCGTGCGGATTCGCGTGCGGTAGCTGTTCGCGGTTTTATCGCTGATCAGGTAGTAGCTGTTGATGCCCTTGGTGGCTTCGACCATCTGGCTGCATTCCGCTGCCGGCATGATCGGCCCCCAGCTCACCTGTAAGAAGTGGGTGATCAGGGTTTCGATGTCTTGCAGCGTGCGGTGCTTGGGCGGCGGGCAGGTCAGCGGGTGGTCGGCCTTGTACGGGCCTTCCGGCATGTTGTTCAGGCATTGCTCGATGATGCGCAAGCTCTGGCGGATCTCTTCCTCACGCACCATGGCGCGGGCATAGACATCGCCGCCGTTGGCGAGCGGGACTTCGAAGTCGAAGTTCTCGTAGCCGGAGTAGGGGCGCACTTTGCGCAGGTCGTAATTGCAGCCGGTGGCGCGTAGGCCGGGGCCAGTCACGCCCCACTCTTGGGCTTCTGCCGTGGTGTAGCCAGCGACGTCTACTGAGCGGGTGCGGATGATGGCGTTCTCGAGCGCGGCCTTCTTATAGCCGTCCAGACGTGGCTTCATCCAGTCGAGGAATTCGCGCACTTTGACTTCCCAACCGGTAGGGAGGTCATGTGCGAGGCCACCGATGCGGAACCACGCCGGGTGCATGCGGAAGCCAGTAATGGCTTCGATGACGTCGTAGGCCTTTTGGCGGTCCACAAACATGTAAAAGACCGGGCTCATCGCGCCTAAGTCTTGGCAATAGGTGCCGTAGAACAGCAAGTGGCTGGTAATGCGGAAGAACTCGCAGAGCATCACCCGCACGGTCTTGACGCGGTCGCTGACCTCAATCCCGGCCATTTTTTCGAGGGCCAAGATGTAGGGCAGGTTGTTCATCACCCCGCCCAAGTAGTCGATGCGGTCGGTGTAGGGGATGTAGCTATGCCAAGACTGGCGCTCGGCCATCTTCTCGGCACCACGATGGTGGTAGCCGATGTCTGGGACGCAATCGACGATTTCTTCGCCGTCCAACTGCAGCACGATGCGGAAGGCACCGTGGGCAGAAGGGTGGTTAGGCCCCAAATTGAGGAACATGAA
>CAZHTI010000006.1:12589-14252 GCA_964535755.1 uncultured Salinisphaerales bacterium
TGCGGGAAGTCGCCGGTTAAAGCGACCTTTAACCGCAACTCGCCGCCGCCCCGGGTGGCGACGTCGCGCTCAATCGAGAGCAGGTGGTAGACCACCGTAAAGCTCGCGTCGGGCTGCCCTTGGCGGTGCTTGCGCATGCGCTCATCGATGGCCGTGAGGTCATAGAGCATGCGGTATGGCTTAGGCGCTTCTAGCTTCAGATAACGCAGCACTTCCGCCACGCGCGCGACCGGCAGCCACAGCATCGGCAGGCCATCCACCGTGCTTTGCACGGTGAAATTGATATCGGCAAAGCGCGTCGTGAGCTCCCGAATGACTTCGGGCACAGTGTTAGGGGTTCCATCAGCCATGCGCGCGACTCCTAGACCGAATCCGGCGAGCGGAGTTGGGTCGCTGCCATGCGCTCATCTTGTTTCGCATCCCGCTGGCTCGGCATGTTGGCCTTGTAGACGCCTTGATCGCCGACCACCCAAGACAGGGGGCGCTGCTCCTTGCCGATGGAGTTTTGCAGCATCAACAAGCCTTCCAAGAAGGCCTCAGGGCGGGGCGGGCAACCGGGGATGTAGAGGTCCACTGGCAAAAACTTATCGACGCCTTGGACCACGGAGTAGATGTCATACATGCCGCCCGAGTTCGCGCAGGCTCCCATGCTGATGACCCAGCGCGGCTCTAGCATTTGCTCATAGAGGCGCTGCACGACGGGCGCCATCTTCATAAAGCAGGTGCCGGCGATGACGATGACGTCGGCCTGACGCGGCGAAGCGCGGATCACTTCAGAGCCAAAACGCGCGAGGTCGTGCGTCGGCGTGAAGGCGGTGGCCATCTCGACGTAGCAGCAAGAGAGGCCGAAGTTATAGGGCCAGATTGAGTTCTTGCGACCCCAATTGATCAAATCGCTGAGCTTGGCGGTCAGGATGTTGCGCTTGACCTGCTCCTCGGTGAAGACATCGTCCGCAGCCTTCTGCGTGTAGTCGGGCGTCAGGGGCGACACGCCGGTGGGGCGGTGCGGGTCAATGCGCGTCAGCGTGTATTGCATGGTTAGTCTCGTTAAACCATCAGCGCGCGGGCGTGAGCGCCGCGGCGGTATTCGAAAATTACTGGGGCACGCGGGTAGGCTGTGGCGGCCGATGCGACATCAGCCTGCCCGACGGCAGCGATTAGGCTGGAGCAAGGCATTACTGCGCGGCCCCGTTGGATTGCTGCTGTTGTTGCTGCTGTTGGCGCTCGATGCGCGCCGCAGCGGCGGCTGCACGGCGCTTCTTCTGGTGTGGCGTCCAATCCAGCGCGCCGATGCGGGCGAGGTAGACCACGCTGGCACCCAAGATGGTGATGAATACGGCGGCTTCGGCAAAGCCCAGCCAGCCGGTTTCCTTCACCGAAACCGCCCAAGCATAGAGATAAAGCGCTTCCACATCGAAAATCACGAAGAACATCGCCACCAAGTAGAACTTGGCGGAGAGCCGCATTTGCTCGGGGCTTGCGGCGACGACGCCGGACTCAAACGGCTCGTTGCGGGCGCGGGCGGAGCTTTTGCCGCCGAGCAGGGCTGAGCCAATCAGCATGATGGCGCAAATGCCAAACACCGCCACTACGAAGATGAAGGCCGACCACGCCTCCGGGCTGAACTGGGTGATGAAAGCGACGATGGCGTCCACGCTGAATG
>CAZHTI010000006.1:14352-19704 GCA_964535755.1 uncultured Salinisphaerales bacterium
TACGCCAAGGCCTTAGTGGGATTCCACGGCTTGCGTAACCTCCAAACCTGAGTTAGCCAAATGAACGTTCTGCGCCTCAAGACCCACGAAGACCGCCGCATCCGCGCGGGCCACCTCTGGGCCTATTCCAACGAAGTGGATGTCGCGCAGACACCGCTGAAAAATTACCAAGCCGGCGCACTGGTGCGGGTTGAGGACTCACGTGGCAAACCCATGGGTCTGGGTACCGTCAACCCGCACGCGCTGCTCACCGTCCGCATGCTCAGCAGCAATGCCAACGCCAAAATTGACGTCGATTGGTTCATCCGCCGCGTCCACCAAGCCTTTGCGCTGCGCGACTGCCTCTACCCCAGCCCCCACTACCGCCTGATATTCGGCGAGTCCGACGGCCTGCCCGGCGTGGTAGTCGATCGCTTCGGCGAGGTGCTGGTGGTGCAGATCACCACCGCCGGCATGGAGGCCTTAAAAGACTTGCTCACCGCCGCGCTGCAAGAAGTGCTCAAACCCACGGGCATCCTGTTCCGCAACGACACCGCGATGCGCGAGACGGAAGGACTCAGCTCCGAGAACAGCATCATTGGCACCGTGCCGGATGAAATCGAAGTGCTGGAGGCAGGCGTCAAGTTCATCGCTCCGCTCTCCAGCGGCCAGAAAACCGGCTGGTTTTACGACCAAGTCAGCAACCGCAATCGAGTAGCGCCCTATGCCGCCGGCGGTCGCGTGCTGGATGTCTTCAGCTACGCCGGAGGTTGGGCGGTGCGTGCGCTCGCTGCTGGCGCGGCGGAGGCAACCGTCATTGATAGCTCGGCATCCGCCATCGACCTAGCCCAGCGCAACGCAGCCATCAACGGCTACGCGCTAGAAGCCCACAAAGGCGACGCGCTGGAAGTGATGAAGGCCCTGCGCCAGCAAGGCCGCACGTTTGATCTCGTCATCGTCGACCCGCCCGCACTGATCAAGCGCAAGAAAGACGAGGAAGCAGGCCAAGCCCACTACGGCGCGCTCAACCGCGCCGCCATGCAACTGCTGGCGCAGGATGGTTTCCTGATTAGCTGCTCCTGCTCGCACCACCTCAGTGCCGAGAGCCTGCAGCGCATCCTCTTGCGCGAAGCCCGCGCCTCTGCCCGCAAGCTGCAAATGCTGGAGCAGGGCGCGCAAGGCCCCGACCACCCCGTCCACCCAGCAATCCCTGAAACCCGCTACCTCAAGGCTTGGTATTGCCGGGCGACGGCGGGCTAGATCGGACTACAAGGCTCTGGAGCGGTAAGCGCCGGAGCCTTGCAGGTGCGCTCAGCGCTAGACGCTCAGCAGCCCGCGCCGACGGCGCAGGGCCAGCGGTGCCAATGCGGCCAGCAGCGCAAATCCAAAGCTACCGCCGCCGAACCGGCCAGTATTTGGCTTGCCTTGGTGCGTGCTGCTGGGGTCGGTTTGTGGCGCGGGGTCTAATGGGGAAGCACCCGAGCTGCTGCTCGTCGTAGCACCGCTAGAGCTGCCACCAGAACCGCCGCCCGAGCTGCTGCTGCCGCCCGAGGAACTGGACGACGAGCCACCTACTGCTGCCTCGGCGATCGGGTAAGTCCAAATGCCACGGCCAAAGGTGGCGGCGAAAACGGTGGTCTGCTCTACGGCGGTTGCTTTCGGCTTAAACCGCAGCATCGCCACCGGAACATTGGGTAAGCCCTTGCCCAACGGTGCCCACGAGCTGCCTTGATTGTCGCTGGAGATAAAAGGGCCGAGGTCGGTGCCGACGATGAGTTGCTCCGTGCCGTCTGGATTCTTGTGCAGCAGGATGGTGTTGGTCTGGATGCGCGGGAGGTCGCCAGAAATATCGGTGAAGGTCTCACCGGCATCTGTACTTTTGAACACCACGCCGGTGCCAATCTTCGCGGCATTGGGGTCGAGGTAGCTGCCGGGTGGCCGCATATTGCCGGTGTAGCCGGCCAGCGTGACGTAGACCGTAGCGGGCTGCGCTTCGTCCATCTCCATGCCGAGTACCAAGCGGCTATCCAAGCCCTGGGCTTTGGCGATATGCCAGCCGTCGGCCGTGCCTTTCTTGGGCGGCTTGTCACCGTTGACGTTGGTGGCTATGCCGTTGACGAAGCCGGTGTCGGTGGCAACCGAGCCGCAATCGCCGCAGAAGCCGACATAGGCCGCGTCGCCATAAACGTGCATCGTGGTGGTGGTGCGGTTGACGTTGGTGACGGGGTTAACCCCTAAGTCAAACACCGTCGTCCATGTGGTGCGGGTGACCGCTGGGGCGTTCAAGGTCGCGAAGATCTGCCGTGCGCCGGTCAGCATGTGCTTCGCGTCCAGTGGGTCCATCACAAACCAGTTGATGAAGTTCACCCGCGTGTAGGGCGGTGCGATATTGGTGGAGCTAGCACCGCGATCCAGCGTCCTACGCAGGCCGCCGTTCTGGCTCTCGGTGTAGCTGATGTCGCTGTTGTCTGGGTCGACCTCGGCAAAGAAGCCATCCGCACCGAAGTCCATGATTTGCTCGCGGGTATCCGGCTCGATGTGGCCAGAGCCGTTGTCTTGATGACCCTGCCAGACGGTGCCGTCCTTGGCGACCGCGAGGCCGTAAGGCAGGAGCGCATATACGCCTTCATTGTGGCCATTGCCCCAGCCGGCATTGGTCATGGGCACGCCAGCAGCGACACATTGCTTGTTGACACCACCATCGTTGCCGACAAACAGACACACGCCGCCCGCGCCGTCAGCAACATAGAGGCCGACGTGTTGGTCAGGGTGGGTGGTGGTGGTGCCGACTTCGCTGTAGCGGCCAATCAGCTCAAAGTCTTGCGGGCTGGCAGCTTGGGCGGGGCCATTGAGTGGCGTGGTGATGTTCTGGAATACCTCCTCCAAGGCAAAGGTCATCCGCAGTGGGATGCCGGTTGCCGGGTCGGCGCGGGTTGGGTCGATGGCCACCCATTGGTTGTACCAGGCCTGCGCACCGGGGAAGTTGATGGAGCCGGGGATGGTGACAATTTCATTGTCGTCAGCCATCCGCGTCCAAGTCAGGCCGAAGTCGGCAGACACATACAGACCGTTGACGTTGCTGGAGACCACGCTGGCGGGGTCGTCCAAGATCGGCTCGGCAAAGCTGTAGCCGGTATTGAAGTGCACCGCGTCCTGCACCAAGGCATAGAGGTAATTGTGGTCTTGCGCGGGGCCATCCGTGGTGCCGAACTCAATGCGCGCCGAGCGCGTCTTGGGCGCGAAGCCCTGTGGTGATGCGGCATTGATCGGCTCGTTATTGACGCGGGTAAAGCTGCCTGGCTTGCCAGAGTCGGAGCGGTACAGGCCGTTGCCGACGCCCATCACCTTGCCGTCGGGGAAGGTCGCTTGCCCAGCGCGCCAGCCGATGGCCGCCACCACCGGGCAGCCGTCAGCGCTGCAACTGCGCGCAGGATTGCCGCCGGGTGCGCGGATGGCGACGTCAGTCACTACGTTGGCGAATTGGCAGGCGCTGGAGATGTCCTCCTTGCCCGCGCACTCAGGCGACGAGGGCAGGGCGACGTTGACGAAGCTGCGGCCCGCGTCGATAGAGCGGTATAAGCCGATCGACGAGGCGATGTAGAAAATGTTCGGGTATTGCGGGTCGGCCTTGGCGTTGTAGACCTGCACGCCGGAGGGGAAGCCGCTGCTGCGCGTCCAAGTCGCACCTAAATCGCGGCTCCAATAGGCACCAAAGCCCATGTAGCCGTTGTTGCCCATGACGGACTCACCACCAGCGGCGAGCAGCGTGCCCTCGGAGCTCGGGTCGGCGTCCCCGTCACCATCGGCATCGGGGCTCCAGATGACGCCACCGTTGATTTGGCTGGGTAATTTGTCGCCGACGGAGACCCATTGGTCGGCAAGGGTGCGGACGTCACCGTTCACCGCCGTGCTCATCCAGATGCCACCGGTGCCGATGGCGGCAAACAGGCGCTTCTTGATGGGGTCGTAGGCGAAGTTGTCGACCCGTGCGCTGTAGATGGAGGTTCCCGTGAGCAAGCCGCCCTTGCCGTACTCGCTCCAATTGGCGGTCGCGTTCAGCATGTGCTTTTGCCGCGCTTGCAGTGCCTCTTTGCTCTCGATCGCCGCTTCCATCAGGGTCGGCGACGGCAGTGGCCCGCGCAGCAAAGGGCGGAGCGTATAGCTGCCTTCTTCGCGCTCGCGCGGCAGCGGCAGGGTGCAATGGCGGCCCGCTGCCTGCGCCACGGCGCTGCGTATTGGGGCGGTGCCCTCAGGGCAGGTGACAGGGCGCGATTGAATCAGTGCGGCCACGAACGTCGTCGCTAACACAGCGGCACAGACCGCCGGTGTCCAAGGCTTGAGCATATAAATCTCCAAAACTAGAGTAGTTAGTCGTGCCTCGCGTGCCCCTTCTAGGCCGCGCGGCATCGGTATGACGCTATTGGGTAAATACTACGCACATTGCGTGCCGTTGGAGTCATGCGCTGCGGTTTGCCGCAAGCAGCAATTGCTACTGCGATAATCGGCGACTCATCCGCTGCTACCCACCATGATTGCCTATCCCAACATCGACCCCGTAGCGCTCAGCCTCGGCCCCATCAAAGTGCATTGGTACGGGCTGATGTATCTGCTGGGCTTTTACGGCTGGTGGTGGCTCTCAGTACGCCGCGCGCGGCTGCCGCATTTGCAGCATTGGAACGCGCAAAAAATCTCTGACCTTTTGTTTTACGCCGTGCTCGGCGTGATTCTGGGCGGGCGTCTGGGCTACACGCTGTTCTATAACTTTGATGGCTTCATCGCCGACCCTGCCTCCATCATCCGGATTTGGCAGGGCGGGATGTCGTTCCACGGCGGGCTGTTGGGGGTGATAGCTGCCTTTTTTGTTTTTGCCCGCGTTCACAAGCTCGGCTTTTTCGCAGTCGCTGACTTTGCAGCAGTCGCCGTGCCTTTCGGCTTGTTCACTGGCCGCATCGGCAACTTCATCAATGGCGAACTTTGGGGCAGCGTCACGACCCTGCCGTGGGGCATGGTGTTCCCGACCGGCGGGCCGCTGCCGCGTCACCCGTCCATGCTCTACGAAGCACTGCTAGAAGGCTTGGTCTTGCTCGCGATTTTGTGGGTGTATGGCAAAAAGCCGCGTCCAGTCGCGAGTATTTCCGGCCTGTTCCTGCTCGGCTACGGTGCCTTCCGTTTTGCCATTGAATTCGTCCGCACCCCGGACGCCCACATCGGCTATCTCTATGGCACGACCTGGTTCACCCAAGGCATGCAGCTATCCCTGCCGATGGTGCTGGGCGGCCTCGCATTGATCGCATGGGGCTACACCCGGAGTGCTAAGGCATGAAGCAATACCTCGATTTGATGCGCCTAGTGCTGGAGCACGGTACTGAAAAA
>CAZHTI010000006.1:19804-47357 GCA_964535755.1 uncultured Salinisphaerales bacterium
CATGAAGCAATACCTCGATTTGATGCGCCTAGTGCTGGAGCACGGTACTGAAAAATCTGACCGCACCGGCACCGGCACGCGCTCAGTGTTCGGCCACCAGATGCGCTTTGATTTGCGCCAAGGTTTCCCGCTGCTCACCACCAAAAAAGTGCACTTCCGCTCGGTGGCGCATGAGCTGCTGTGGTTTCTAAAGGGCGATAGCAACATCGCCTACCTCAAGGCCAATGGCGTGTCGATCTGGGACGAATGGGCAAGCCCAGAAGGCGAGTTGGGGCCGGTTTACGGCGTGCAGTGGCGCTCATGGCCGACGGCTGATGGCCGACATATCGACCAGATCAGCGAGGTGGTGGCGCAAATCAAGGCGAATCCGGACTCGCGTCGCTTGATTGTCTCGGCCTGGAACGTCGGCGAGATCCGCAACATGGCGCTGCCGCCCTGCCATGCCTTCTTCCAGTTTTATGTGGCGAACGGCGAGCTCTCCTGCCAGCTCTACCAGCGCAGTGCCGATATCTTCTTGGGCGTGCCCTTCAATATCGCGAGCTACGCCTTGCTGACCCACATGGTGGCGCAGGTCTGTGGGCTCAAGGTGGGGGATTTCGTCTGGACTGGCGGCGACTGCCACCTGTATTCCAACCATTACGAGCAAGCCAAAATCCAGCTCGCGCGCAGCCCAAAAACCCTGCCACAGCTCTACCTAAATCCTGAAGTGCAGGACATCTTCTGCTTTACTTTTGACGACATCCGCGTCGACGGCTATGAGCCGGATGCGCATATCAAGGCACCCGTCGCGGTTTAGCAGGGCTTAGGCTCCTTCGACTACTCCGCACCTGCGGCGGCTTGCTTACACTCGCCGTCATGACTGACTTAAGCCTCATCGTCGCCTATGACCGCAACCGTTTGATTGGCATCAACGGCGATCTGCCGTGGCGACTGCCTAAAGACTTACAGCACTTCAAGGCACTGACCTTGGGGAAAACCGTGTTGATGGGCCGCAAGACTTGGGACTCGCTACCGCGTCGGCCGCTGCCGGATCGTGCCAATTGGGTCTTGAGCCGCTCTGGCCTTGTCGACGCAGCAGGGGCGCAGAGCTTCCAGACCCTTGCCGCGGCGATCGAACGTGCACGCGCGCTAGGGCTGGCGGAACTGGTCGTCATCGGTGGGGCGCAGCTCTACGAGCAATCGCTGCCGCTCGCTAGAACGCTGTATCTCACCGAGGTGGATGCAGCCATTGCTCCAAGTGCGGAGGCTGAAGCGGTGTACTTTCCGGCGCTAGAACTCAGTGCTTATCGCTGCACCCACTCAGAAGCCCATGTAGCCGATGAGCGCCATGGCTACGCATTCACCTTCAAGACTTTGGAGCGCATTGCATGAGACGAGCAATCCGTGGCCCCAGCCTAAGCTTTCTACTGTGCCTAGCCGCGCTGCTGCCGCTTACTAGCCACGCACAGCCAGCGGCAGAAATCGGCGCGCTGGCCGTCGAGGCGGCTGAGCCTATCCTAGAAATCCGCTTTGAAGGAAACCGGGTCACGCAGGAAAAAGTGCTGCTGCGCGAGCTGCCGTTCAAGCGCGGGCAGGGCGTGAGTGCGGAGCTAGTCGAGCGCGGACGCCAAGCCATTCTGGACTTAGGCTTGTTTCAGAGCGTGACCGCTTCTGTGGAGGTCGAGAGCGGCGGCGCGGTCGTCCGCTATGTGTTGGTGGAAAAATACTACCTGCTGCCCATCCCTCGCCTTGAGGCCAATAGCGACCGGCAGTTCGCCTATGGCGCACAGCTGCGTTGGAACAACGTCTTTGGCCTCAACCACAGCGCCCGCCTGCAATACCTAAAGCGTGATGGCGATGGCTTGGGCGAGCGCACCGAGACGCAAATATCGGGTAGCTACTTCGCCCCCTTCGTGGCCGATAGCCGCTGGGGCCTCGGGGTGTTTGCCGACACCCTGACGCGCCCTGTGTTTACTCAGGCTGGTGAGTCTGAGGAGCGGTTTAGCGCGGCCAGCCTTTTTGCCTCGCGCTTCTTGGGCGAGACCACGGTGAGCCAAGGCTGGTTTGTCGGCGCTGGCCTGCTCTGGGAGCAGCACCGCGCTGACGCCCCCTTGACCAGCTTCGGCAGCGCGATTGCGCCGGTCGCTAACTTTGGCTACCGCGATTTGCGCTTCAAAGTATTCAGCGAAGAAGGGGTCATCGCCGCCACCCGCTTTGCGGCGGCGAGTGAGGATGTTGGCTCTGATTACGATTACGCCATCCTCACTGCGGGTGCCTCGCGTTGGCTGCCGATTGGCAAAATCCCGCATGAGACCTTGCAGATTCGTGCTGAGGCTGGGGCTCGTTGGCGCGGGCCGGAGGGTACTCAGGCGTTCGGGCTCGGCGGCGCATCGTCACTGCGCGGCTATGCCTTGAATGCGCGTAGTGGCGAGAGCTTTTACCGTTTCGCCGTCGACTACGCTCGGCCCGTGTTTTGGCCGTGGCTGCGGGCGGTCGCCATCGCAGAGGTCGGCGATGCGTTTGCCGAGCCCAATGAACTGCGCAACACCCGCCCCATCGCCAGCCTAGGACTCGGGCTGCGCCTGCGCTTCGTCGCCTTCGTCAATTTTGAGGTTGAGGCTGGGGTGGCTTGGCCGCTGCGGGATGGTGACGGCCCGCGCTTTTTCGCCGGTAGCCTCTGAGTTGGTCGCTTCAGTATTGGCGGCGCTTGCCGCTTTGCTGCATGGCAGCCTATAAAGCCGCTCCCGCAGTCACCATCAATGAAAGGACAAGCTCATGGCACTTAAAGATCAGTTCGTTAAAGCGCAAGAAGACGTAAAAACCATCACCAAGCGCCCGAGTAACGACGACTTCCTTTTTTTATACAGCCACTTCAAGCAGGCCTCGGGCGATGTCAGCGGCTCTCGCCCCGGCATGCTGGATATGGTGGGCCGCGCTAAGTACGACGCCTGGGCCAAGCTCAAAGGCATGAGCAGCGATGCCGCGATGCAGAGCTATATCGATAAAGTCACCGCCTTGCTGGCGAGCCATAAGTAAGTCCCATAGGTAAGCCCTGCGGGAGAGCCCCGTTGGAAAGTCATCGTGATGATTGACCGCAGCCGGTGCTTAACCATTAGCCATGGTGCGACCTGACAAAAATAGAGTCCGCACCGAAAAAGGCCGCTCGGCAGAGCGCCGACCGGCCTTTTTTGCGGGCGCTTGCACTGAGCGATAGGCAAAAAAATGCCGCCGAGCTTCCCAACTCGGCGGCGGAATAAACCGGCACGACGTCCCTGAAGCGTCGTGGTCGGCTCAGTCTGACGATGGCCCTACGAGGGCAAAGCCATGCGTCAAAAGCTGATTCTTGGGTAGCAAACAATCTCCTAATATGGGTACCACTGCCTTGGCGTAATCGGCGCTGATCCAAATTCGGTCAGTGTTCTGATAGCCGATTACGCGAAGGCGACCTCCCCGACGACGATTCTTGACTTGTTGGCAGTGGCTTCTGCCTCGGCGGCTTCCTCGGCCTCCGCGCGTGCTGCCTCTAATTGCCCGGTGCGCACTAAATGCACCGTCTCAAACCCTGCGGCGAGCAGGGCGGAGAGCGCATCAAGGCAACCGTAGGCGTTGGCGATTTCGGTATCCAACTCCGCCAAGCTGGTGACCCAAGCCTGCGCGGTTTGCGTGAGGTCAACCCGTGTACGGGCGGTCAGCATGGCGCTGGGTGCGGCCCAAACGGCACTGAGGGTCCCGGCGGCCAGGCGCACCCGCAAATCAATCCCCCCCAAGCGGTAGTCGCGCGCAGCGGCGCTGTGCACAATGCACTGTGCCTGCGGCAACCGGTCGTCCAGCTCCGCCCAAAGTGCCGCTAGGCGGACTGACAACAGAGGTGCTTGGCAATGCGCAATGATCTGCTGGATAGGCATGGTGTGAATCCTTCACGGTATGCGGGTGGCTGGGTGTTCGATGGAGTGCATACTCGGCAGCGGCAACAAAAATTGCCTGATGGAATCAAGGAGAAATCCTGAAAAAAACCTGAATTCGATGATGGCCAATAAAAACAACAACTTACGAAATGCAGAAGTTGCCAAGTCGAACGCCTTCGCGGCCGGTTCACGCCCAAGCGAGCCGGCAGAGGGCGGGAAATGAGCGCCCAAACACCGCCCTCTGACCCGAATGGCGGGGGCAATGCGGCCCCGAATGAACCGCTCGGCAACCTAATCTGGAGTTTTGGCGCGGCAGTTTTGGACGAGTCCACGCTGCAACTGAGCGTGGGCGGCGTCAGTCAGGTTTTGGAGCGCAAGCCGATGGAGGTGCTGCGCCATCTGCTCCGCCACGCCGGCGAGCTGGTGACCAAGGAGGAATTGCACCAAGCGATTTGGCCGGGGCGGGTGTTATCAGAAACCGTGCTGACCAAATCCATTAGCCGGATTCGTGAAGTCTTGGCGGATGAGCAGCAACGGGTGATCAAAACGGTGCACGGCTATGGCTACCGGCTGATTGCGGAGGTCAAGGTCGAAGCCTGTAAGAGTCGTGGCGTGGCGGCGGTGTTGGGGCTTAAGGCGGGCGATGCCCCGCCGCTGCGGCCGCAGTGGCGGCTGCAAGAGCACCTGACCTCCGGCGGTAGCGGTGAGCTTTGGCGCGCCGTCCACCACAAGACCGCTGAGGTGCGGGTGTTTAAGTTCGCCCTAGATGCCGCTGCACTTACGGCGCTGCGGCGCGAGATTACGCTCTACCGGCTGCTCAATACTCAGTTGCCCGCGCCCGCGCCCTTGGCGGCGATCTTGGACTGGAACATCGAAGAGCCACCCTGCTTTATTGAGTCCCGCTACTACCCCTTGGGGAATTTAGCGGATTGGCTCAATAGCTTTGGCGGCTGTGGGGCGGTGTCCTTGGAAGAGCGTTTGCGGGTGTTCGTGCAGATCGCCGAGGCGGTTGCCCAAGTGCATGCGGTGGGCGTACTGCATAAGGACCTCAAACCTCAGAACATCTTGATGAAGGGGCGTGAGAGCGAACCTGCCACGCCGCTGCTGACCGACTTCGGCGCGTCTGGGGTGGTGGATGAAGACTTGCTCGGGCGCGCGGGTATCACTCAGATGGGCTTTACTCGGGTGTTGGACACCAGCACCACTGCCACTCCTTTATATGCTGCACCCGAGTTGATGCAGGGCCAGCCCAACACCACCAAGAGCGACGTATACGCCTTGGGTGTCATTCTCTACCAGCTCTTGGCTGGCGACTTGCGCCGCCCGATCGCCCCCGGCTGGGAGGGCGACGTCGCAGACGAGTTGTTGCGCGACGACATCGCCGCCGCCGTGCAGGGCAACCCAGAGCGCCGCACGCCGCATGCCAGCGCGCTCGCCAGCAGCGTGCGCAACCTACGCACCCGCCGCCACGCGCTGGAGCGCGAGCGTGAGGAGCAAGCCGAGCGGCAACGGGTGCAGGCACAGGTCGCAGCGGCGGTGCAGGAGAACAACCGCCTGCGCGCACGCCGGAATTGGTTGATGGCGGTGCTCGGAGTGTTCGCGCTCGGGATCGCCGCCACCGTGATCGCGGCACTCAAGGCCAAGGCCGCGTCTGAGAAAGCCGAGCGCGCTGCTGCCTCTGCGCAAGCGGTGACGGGGTTTCTGACGGATGACCTCCTAGGCGCGATGGACGTCGGCAAGCTGCACACGCGCGAGGTCGATGTGCCGCAGGTGCTCGACTACGCGGCCAGCAAGATCGACAGCCGCTTTGGCGACGACCTCGCCGGTCGCGCCCAGGCTTGGGTCAGCGTGATGGCCGCTTACCGGCGCTTCCCGTCCAAGCCTCGGCAGCAACTCCTGCCGCTGTGGCGCAAGCACTATCAAGCCTTAACGGCGTACTTCCACGCCGACCCCGCTGCCGCCTTCCCGATGGCATACAAGGTCGCCAAGGATCAGCCGGAGCTGGACTACCTGCCGCAGCACTTGGCGATGGTGGGCCTGTTAAAGGATTACGTTCAGACGGCTGATGACTTAGGCCCGGCCACCAAAACCCAAGTGCGGATGCTCTACGCCAGCCTGCTGATGCAGTCCGGCGACTGGCAGCGGGCCGCTAGCCTGTATGCGGAATTGCAGCCAGAAATCGATCGCCTCGGCGATAGCCTCTTGGAACTTAGCCCTTGGCCGATGGCGACTGCGGTGCGCGACAACGCGACGTTGCAGCAATTTGACGCCGCAAAACGCGGCTGTGAGCGCTTGCAAAGTTATGCCGTGCGCCATCGTGAAGAACTCAGCATCGTCCACCAAGTGGACCTCCTGTTCGCCTGCGGTGCCTACGCCAGCTATGCGGGTGATTTTCCCCGCTTGCTGCAACTGGCAGAGCAGGGCCGCAAAGTGGCCCAAGCTCGGTTTGCCGACGAGAGCGGCGAGATGCAAACCTTTTCCACTTGGCGTGGGACGGCATTGGTCGGGCTGGGGCGGCTCGATCAGGCCTTGAAGGAGCTAGACGCCGCCGTCGCCTCGCGCGAACGCACGCAAAGCGGCATCTACCTCGCCGGCAGCTTATTGCAGCGCAGTTGGTGCTACGAGCGCATGGGCCGCCCCACGGATGCGCTCAACGACGCCGCGCGCGCCTCAGAGCTGCTGCTGACCCGCCCCGACAACCCGCGTTTGATCGCAGGCCAAGCGACCTACGCACGGCTGTTGGCGCAAGCCGGCCGGGTGCAGGATGCGGGTGTTGCACTGGCGGCGATCCCCGCTGCGTTGCTCAAAGAAGTCCCCAAGGGCCATCGGCACTGGGCCAATTACCACCGCGCCGAGGCGCGCATCGCCCTCGCCAATGCCGAGCCGCAAAAAGCACTCGCCGCCGCGCAGCGGGCCGAGCAAGCGCTGGCCGCAGCCTTCGGCGCGCAACATTTGTGGACCCATGAGGCGCGGGACGACGTTCCACGTCCCAACGCGGCACCGAGTAAACAATAGGACTCTTCGATGAAAGCCATGATCCTTGCCGCGGGGCGCGGCGAGCGCATGCGACCGCTGACCGACAGCACCCCGAAGCCGCTGCTGCCGGTCGGCGGACAGCCACTCATCCTCTGGCATCTGCAAGCGCTCGCAGCTGCCGGCGTGCGCGACGTGGTCATCAACCAAGGTTGGCTGGGCGAGCAGCTACCCGCGGTGTTGGGCGATGGCAGCAGGTGGGGGCTAAAGATTCAGTATTCGCCCGAGGGCTGGCCGGCCTTAGAGACCGGCGGCGGCGTGCGGCGCGCATTAACGCTGCTGGGTGATGCGCCGTTTTTGCTCATGAACGGCGATGTCTTTTGCGACTACCCGGTAGAGCTGTTGTGCAGCCGCGGCCTAGAGGCTGGCGACCTCGCACACTTAGTGCTGGTGGCCAACCCCGAGCACAACAGCAAGGGAGATTTCTCGTTAAGTGATGGCCGCATCGTCGAGCCGCCCACGGACGCGCGCTGGACGTTTAGCGGGCTCTCGCTCCTGCACCCCCAGCTCTTGGCCGATGCGCCCGATGCAGCTTTTGGCCTAGCACCTTGGCTGCGGCGGGCGGCTGCCAGCGGTAGCGTCTCCGGCGAATTGTTTCGTGGCTTTTGGTCCGATGTCGGGACGCCGGAGCGACTCGCCAGCGTGCGCGCGCACGTCGAAGCAGACACCCGCTGATGCGATTCAGCGGCAGCCGCGGCGGGGGTGCCATGATCGCGCCCACCCACCCAGCCGGAGCAAACATCGTGAGTAGCATCATCACCTGCCGTAAAGCCGCAGAAGGCAAGATCGCCCAACGCGTGCAAGTCGGCGACCATGAATTGATCAGCGATGTCGCCGCCGCCCAAGGTGGTGAAGACTTGGGCTTTGACCCGCATGACTTGCTCGACTCAGCCCTTGCCGCCTGCACCGCGCTCACCGTGTTGATGGTGGCGCGGCGCAAAAACCTGCCGCTGGATGACGTCCAAGTGCGCATCCAACATTCGGAGGCTGATGGCCTTTACCGGCTGGATCGGCAAGTGCATCTCGTCGGCGCTTTGACCGACGAGCAGCGCAGCTACCTATTGAGCATCGCCAATAAATGCCCCATCCACCGTGCTCTGCACGGGCGGTTTGAGGTCAACACGGTGCTGGCGGCTTAGTGCGCGTGGCCCATGTGCAGCGACTGCACTGGCCGCCGCTGGCGGTCTAACTCCTGCAACTGGCTGCGCGGGACGCGGGCAACGATCTCATCGCGATAAGCCTGCAGGCGAATGCGGTCTTTGTCCGGCATTTCTGAGAGCCGCAGCGCCGCCTGTAGCTGGCCGATGGCCTCGCGTAGGTCGCCGCGCGCCTCCGCAAGGCTGGCCATTTGGAACTGCGTCTCGGGGATGTTGCCTTGCTGGCGGGCGGCATCGGCGAGCAGACGGTGGCGCTCGGAGGCATTGGCATAGGCGGGCTCGTTCTCTAGCAGCAGGTTGCGGGCCTCCTCAGGCTTGCCAACGTCCAACAAGGCTTGCGCATAGCTGAAAAGCACCGGCGCGGACTTAGGGTTCTGTGCCAATTGCTGCTTGAGCAGGGCGACGGCTTCCGCCGGACGCTCGCGGGCGAGCAGGATGCGCGCTTGCAGCAGATTGACGTTGACCTGCTTCGGCAGGGCGCTAAGGGCGGGGCTGAGCGCTGCCTCGGCATCGGCCGCCAAGCCCAAACGATAGAGCGCCAGCGCGTAGCCATAGCTGACGGCATGGCTCTGGTCGCCGGCCTTGCGCTGAGCTGCGAAGCCCTCCAGTGCCTCGTTGGGGCGGCCGGACATCAAGACTTGGGTGCGCGCCCGCACCATGCCGTATTCCGCGCTGTCGCGGCCACGGTAGGCGGACATACGCGCGGCGCGAGCGCGTGCCTCGGCAATCCGCGAGGTGTTCACAGGATGCGTACGCAGTATCTCTGGCAAGCCAGCGCCATAGAGGCGCGATTGCACCTCCAGCTTGGCGAAGAAGCTTGCCATGCCTTCGGGGTCATAGCCGGCGGCCGCCATGGTTTGGATACCGAGGCGATCCGCCTCCTGCTCGTGCGAGCGGGTGTAATTGACTTGGCGCTGGTAGTTCACCCCTTGGCCTAAGGCCAGCGCGCCGAGCACAAAATTCGGGTTGGCAGAGCCCGCCAGAATCGCGCCGAGCATCAGCGCCATGGTCGCGAGGTTGGCGGTGCGGGTGTCGTTAATGGTGCGCGCCAAATGCCGCTGGGTAACGTGCGCCTGCTCGTGGCCCATCACCCCTGCCAACTCGCTCTCATTGCTGGACGCGAGGATCAAGCCCGCGTTGGTGCCGATCAGCCCACCGGGCACGGCGAAAGCATTGATGCGGGTATCGGCAATCACCAAGAACCGAAACGGTGCCGTCTCCGCTGCACTTTTGCCCGCGAGCTTCCAGCCGAGATCATTGACGTAATCGACCACCTCAGGGTCTTCCAACAGGTAGTCGCCACTAAACAATTGGGCGGCCACTTGCAGCGAAATTTTGGCCTCCTCAGCCGGCGATATTGACGCATCCGCAGGCTCACCGAGATCGGGAAGTTCGATCGGCCCCGTGCGCGGGCTGGGGCTGGCAGCGGGATCGCCATCGGGAGCCGCGCTGGTAGCCGCTGCAAGCGTTAAGGCGCAGGCCGCGAATGCTAAAGAGAGTGATCGACGCATAGTGCCTAGCGGCCAAAAAGGAGAGTAGGGGTGGCGCAGGCATGTAGTGTGCGCCAAGCACAGCAAAGTTCGGTGCTTTGTGGCGGATAGTTTCCGCGCTGCCCGTGCACCAGCGCCTGGGCCAGATTCCGCCCCAGAGTGCCTGCCTGCCGGTGGTAGAATCCGCGCCCTTGCCGGCTACCCTAGGTTTCCCATGAATTGGGCGGATGCAGTCATTGCATTGGTCATATTGCTGTCACTTTTGATCGGGGTTTTGCGCGGCTTTACCCGCGAGTTACTCGGCACTGTGGCTTGGGTGCTGGCGTTCTGGGTTGCTTTTGCCTGCTTGGATGCCGCCAGCGCTTGGCTTGTAAACCATATCGAAACCCCCATGGTTCGTAAGGCCGCAGCGTTTGCTGGGCTGTTTCTCTCGACTCTCTTAGTGGTTTCCGTCATTGCCTTCTTTGCGTCGCGCAGCATGCGGGAGAGCCGCCTCGCCGGTATTGATCGCAGCTTGGGCGGCGGCTTTGGATTTTTGCGGGGCCTGGTGCTGGTGGCTGGCTTACTGATGGTGGCGGGCCTGACCCCAGCCAAGGATGACGCTTGGTGGCAACGCTCGTTTTATGTGACGCACATGGGTTGGACGGCAGAGGCTCTGCGCGATCTGCTGCCTGCCTCTTGGGTTTCTGCCATCAAACCTATCGATGAACCTGCTCCGGCGCTGCCGGATCACAAACCTTCTGCCTCTCAAAAAGGCAAGCGGAGCGACTGATTTTATGTGTGGAATTGCTGGTCTAGTCTCGACGACCCCGGTCGCCAACGAGCTGTTTGACGCCTTGACGATGCTGCAACATCGCGGCCAAGACGCCGCCGGCATCATCACGGCGGAGGGCGATCGTCTGCACTTACGCAAGCACAACGGCTTGGTGCGCGATGTCTTCCACGCTGACGAGCATATGTCGCGCTTGCGCGGCACGATGGGCATCGGCCATGTGCGGTACCCCACCGCCGGTTGCGCGACTTCTGCCGAGGCGCAGCCGTTCTACACCAACACGCCGTTTGGTATCAGCCTTGCCCACAACGGCAATCTCACCAATGCCGATGCGCTGAAGGTCGCCTTATTCGAGGAAGACCGTCGCCATATCAATACCGAGTCGGACTCCGAAGTCCTGCTCAATGTCTTCGCGCACGAGTTGATGGAGCAGGGCGCGCTCAGGCTCACCCCAGAGCACGTTTTTGCGACCGTCGCCCGCGTGCACCAACGCGTGCGTGGCGCCTACGCGGTGGTAGTCATGATCACCGGCTACGGCATTGTTGGCTTTAGAGACCCCAACGGCATTCGCCCGGCCGTGGTCGGCAAGCGCACCACCAGTCTCGGTGTCGATTACCTCATCGCCAGCGAGAGCGTGGCGCTCGATGCCTTGGGTTTTGAAGGCTTAGGGGACATCGAGCCGGGCGAGGCGGTGCTGGTCACCATCGACGGCAAACTGCACCGCCGCCAGTGCGCTGCCCACCCGCAGAACTCGCCTTGCATCTTCGAATATGTGTATCTGGCGCGGCCCGATTCGATGATGAACAAAATCTCCGTCCACAAAGCCCGCCTGCGCATGGGCGTCAAGCTGGCGGAGAAAATCAAGCGCACTTGGGCGGATCACGACATCGACGTGGTCATCCCGATCCCGGATACCTCGCGCGTCCCAGGCTCGGAGCTTGCGCAGCAGTTGGGCGTGCCCTACCGCGAAGGCTTCATCAAAAACCGCTACATCGGGCGCACTTTCATCATGCCCGGGCAGGCCCAACGCAAGAAGAGCGTGCGGCAAAAGCTCAACCCAGTGGACGTCGAGTTCCGTGGCAAAAACGTGTTGCTGGTCGATGACTCCATCGTCCGGGGCACCACCAGCCGCGAAATCATCGACATGGCCCGCGCCGCCGGTGCCAAGAAGGTGTACTTCGCTAGTGCCGCGCCGCCGGTGCGCTTCCCCAACGTCTACGGCATCGACATGCCGAGCACGGCGGAACTGGTCGCCCATGGCCGCACGGAGGAGGAGCTTGAGAAGCTGCTCGGTGCCGATAAGCTGATCTTCCAAGACCTCGCGGATTTGATCGACGCCGTCAAACACAAGCACGCCAACATCGACCGTTTCGATTGCTCGGTGTTCACCGGCGAGTACGTGACTCAGGATATCGACGCTAAGTATCTGAACCAGCTGGAGCTGTTCCGCAACGATGCCGCTAAGGAAGGGCGCAAGGCCGGGGCGAGCGGATCCTTGGACCTACCGACGCAATGAGCGCAGCGTTTGACCCCGACTGGGGCTTCGCCACTTTGGGTGTGCGGGCGCACGAGCCTAAGCGCAGTGAGGGCGAGCACTCTGCGGCGATTCACCCGACGTCCTCGTATGTCTTCGCCAGTGCTGCCGAGGCGGCTGCGGTATTCGCCTACGAGCAACCCGGCAACATCTATTCGCGCTTCACGAACCCCACCGTTCAGGCCTTTGAGAAGCGCCTAGCAGCGATGGAAGGCGGTGAGGCCTGTGTCGCCACCGCAAGCGGTATGGCGGCTATCCTGAGCCTGTGCATCGCCACCCTCAAAGCGGGCGATCATGTACTCGTCTCGCAGAGCGTGTTTGGTGCCACGGTCAACCTGTTCAATACCGTGCTGAGCCGCTGCGGTATCCGCAGCAGCTTTGTGCCCTTGACGGACCTCAGCGCTTGGCGCGCAGCACTTTTGCCAGAGACTAAGCTGCTGTTCGTCGAAACGCCCTCGAATCCGCTGATGGAAGTGGCGGACATCCCCGCACTCGCCGCCATTGCCCATGAACACGGAGCGGCCTTGGCGGTGGACAACTGCTTTCTGACGCCGGTGTTGCAGCAGCCGCTCAAGCTCGGTGCGGATTACGTCATCCATTCCGCCACCAAATATTTGGACGGGCAGGGGCGCTGCTTGGGCGGCGCCATCGTCGGCAGCGCGGCGACCGTGGGCAAGGATGTCTTCGGCTTTATGCGCACCGCCGGGCCCTGCATGAGCCCCTTTAATGCTTGGGTATTCCTCAAGGGCTTAGAGACTCTGAGCGTGCGCATGCGCGCGCACGAGGCTGCTGCAGTGCAGTTGGCAGCATGGCTGAGCCAGCAGCCAGCGGTGAGCAAGGTGCATCACACCAGTCTGCCCAGCCACCCCGGCCATGCGCTGGCGATCCAGCAACAGCGCGGGCACGGCGGTGTGTTGAGCTTTGAGGTGCACGGTGGTCGCGCCGCAGCGTGGCGGCTGATCGATGCCACCCAACTCTGCTCGATCACCGCCAATCTCGGCGACACCCGCACCACCATCACCCATCCCGCCACCACCACGCATGGGCGCATCAGTGCGGAGGCGCGCGCAGCGGCAGGGATTGGCGAGGGCTTGGTGCGCGTCGCCGTTGGGCTAGAAGATCTCGCCGACATCAAGGCCGATCTCGCCCGCGGATTAGCGCTTCTGACGCCGTGATCCCTCGGATTCAAGAGCACCGCGTACGCGCAGCCTTGCTCGGCACCCACGAGCAAACCCCCCGTCCGATTGCGGACTTGGAACTACCGCCGCTGTTGCACAAGGCCTTCGCGCCTACCTTGAGCAAGCTCAAGCCTGCGGCCGTGTTGGTGCCGCTGTTGCAGAGGCCGCACGAGCTCACCGTGCTGCTGACGCGCCGCGCCGCGCATCTGCGCAACCACAAAGGGCAGATCAGTTTCCCCGGTGGTCGCCGCGATCCAGACGACCCCAGCTTTGCGGCATGTGCTCTGCGGGAGGCGCACGAGGAAATCGGGCTGGATTCTGCACAGGCAGAAGTCGTCGGCTATCTCGATGACTACCCAACCGGAACCGGCTACCGAGTCACGCCGGTGGTGGCAATCGTGCGGCCCCAAGAGGCCTATGCCATCGCCCCAGACGAAGTGGACGAGGTATTTGAAGTCCCTCTCGCGGTGTTTCTGGAGGCCGAGCGCTTTGAGCGCAAGACTCTAAGCCGCGACGGCCTCAACCTGCCGTTCTTTGAGGTCAACCACGGCAGCTATCGAATATGGGGGGCGACCGCCGGTATGCTGTGGGACTTCCACCGCAAAATTGCGGCGGTTAACCATCCCTGATCGTTGTTCGCTGAATAAGGCGCGGCGCTAGACCGTGTCCAGCGTGCGGTACCTAACTGGAGAAAATCCGCCATGCGCATTGGAATCGTCGTGGATTCAGCCTGCGACCTGCCCCCAGCGTTCATCGCCGAAAACAAAATTGTGGTCATGCCGATCAGTCTGCATCTCGACGGCAAAACCAGAGAGGACGTGCGCGATATCGACGCCACGCTGGAGTTCTACCGCCAGCACGTCACCGCTGCGGCACAAGCAGAAACTACGGCACTCTCGCCTGAGCAGATCAAGCGCCTATTTCTAGAGCGTTTGGTGCTCGACTACGACTTGGTCTATTGCTTCACCATCGCCAGCGCGCGCAGCCCGATGTTCGAGTTTGCTAACAAGGCGAGTCTGAGCATCCTCAGCGAATACAAATCTGTGCGCGCTGATGCAGGGATCACCGGCCCGTTTACGCTGCGCATTATCGACACGCAAAACTGTTTCGCCGGCCAGACCATTCCGGTGATCGAGTGTGTGCGGATGATCAAAGCAGGCGAAAACCACAACAAAATCCGTGAGCGCCTCGAGTACATCGTGCTCAATACCCACGGCTATGTCTTCCCCCGCAGCCTCAAGCAATTGCGCGCTCGGGCGCAAAAGCGCGGCGATAAAAGTGTGGGCTGGGCGCAGTACTTGTTGGGCTCCGCACTCGACATCAAACCGCTGGTAAAAGGCTGGCGCAACACCACTGGCCCGGTCGCCAAACTACGGCACTTCGATGAGGGTGTGGCGCGCTGCTTCGCCTACGTTGAAGCGCGAATTCACGCGGGCCTACTGTGCAATTGTCTAGCGCTGAGCTATGGCGGCGACCCAAAGGAGCTAGAAACCCTACCAGGCTATGCACCCATGCTTAAAACCGCGCGCGATAAGGGGGTTGAGGTGCACGTCGCCATCATGAGCATGGTCGGCGGCATCCACGTCGGCGAAGGTGCGGTGTCCTTCGCCTTTGCTGCACCTGAGCACGAACTGCCGTTCTGAAGCCGTAGGACGTGGGATGCTAGTCGTTGGACGTCAATACGATTGCATCCCACCTCCCACCTCCTACGCCAGTCTGTTCAAGCCATTGTGCGCGGCCACGCGATAAGCCTCGGCCATCGTCGGGTAGTTAAAGGTGGTGTTGATGAAATAGCGCAGGCTATTGAGCGTCGGTGAGGCCATCACCGTCTGGCCGATGTGGACGATCTCGCTGGCGTTATCGCCGAAGCAATGCACGCCGAGGACCTCCAAGGTTTCGGTATGGAACAGCAACTTCAACATGCCGGTGGTCTCCCCCGTCATCTGTGCACGCGCAAGGCTCTTGAACTGAGCATGGCCCATCTCGTAGGGGACTCCGGCTTGCTGGAGCTCACGCTCTGTGCGACCAACGCTGCTGATCTCGGGGATGGTGTAGATGCCCGCAGGCAGCAAATTGAAGCGGTCTGGGTTGTCAGCGCCGCCCAAGATGTGCTCCACCGCAAATCGGCCTTGATCGTAGGCGGCTGAGGCGAGTGCTGGCGGGCCAGAAATATCACCAACCGCATAGACGTTCGGGACAGCAGTTTGGTAGTGGGCATTCACGGCGATCTGCCCGCGGGAGTTCGCAGCCAAGCCCAGAACAGCAAGCCCGAGCTGATCGCTATTCCCTGTGCGCCCGTTGGCCCAGAGCAAGACATCGCTCTTGATGCGGCGTCCAGATTGCAATTCGATCCGGACCTCGGTGGCATCCGCCGTGACGCGCGCGAACTGCTCGTTGTTGCGCACAATCACGCCCTGCTCGCGCAGGTGATAGCTCAGCGCCTCGGCGATTTCATCGTCCAGGAAGGACAGCAACCGATCTTGGGTGTTGACCAAGTTCACCTTGCATCCGAGCTTCACAAAAATGCTGGCGTACTCGCAGCCGATCACCCCAGCACCGTAAATGGTGATGCTGTGCGGCGTTTCGTTGAGGTTGAGAATGGTGTCTGAGTCGCGAATGCGCGGGTGAGCAAAATCCACATCCGCAGGCCGATAGGGCCGGGACCCTGCTGCGATGATGAAGTGTTTAGCCTCGATCACCTGTGGATTCGGGCCTTCGATCTGCAAACGATTGGGGCTAATAAAGCGGGCCGCACCGCTCAGCACCGGCACTCGATTGCGTTCATAGAAGCGGCGACGCATGGCGATCTGCTGCTCAATGACCCGCGAGGCGGAGGTCAGCAACTTGGGGTAGCTCACCTTCATCTGCGCCCTAAGGTCACGCAATAAGGGGTTGGAGGCGGCGTCGGCCACGGTCTTCACCGCGTGGCGCAGGGCCTTGCTCGGGATCGTGCCCCAGTGGGTGCAGCCACCGCCGACGTCGTGATGCCGCTCGATCACGGCAGTACGCAAACCACTCTTTGCTGCCATCATGGCCGCGCCCTCACCGGCCGGCCCCGCGCCGATCACGGCAATGTCAAAAGTTTGGGCTGCATTCATCGGGCGGTCAGTGAATCAGATTAGCTTGGTGAATCGCCAGTGTAATGCCTGAATGCGCGAATCTTGCGCAGGGTTTGTGCCTGTGCGGCGCATTACCTGATTGCTGGACGAAATTGCTAAGAAATTTCAGCAAGACTCTGAATTGCTTGCGTAAGGTAGTGATCAGTTGGTTATGATTTGACGCGTTGTGGTTGCGGAGCGGTGTATGCCTTCCGTGCGGCGAGCAAAAAATTCAAATAGGGAGTGTCTGCAACATGACTGATCTGGTTCGCCGGGGTATGAGCTATCTTTTGGCACAGCCCGCACAAGCGCAGTGGGGTGACTTCCTTTCGGTGCTCGGCGAAACCCTCTCAGTCCAAATGGGCACAGCCGAAGTCCGCTCTTTTTTCTCGGTCTTGGGGCGGCGTATTGCCCGCCGCGCCGCGCTGGAGTCAGGTCTTACCGTAGGCGGCTTCGAGAGCGCGGTAAACCAACACCATGCAGCGCGTAGTTGGGGTTTTGTCAGCGTGGCTGAGACGCCGGATGCTCTGGAAATCACCCATGCCTGTGGTGCGCTGCGCCAAGCCTTTGGCGACGACGGCATGGCCTTCGCCCCCGCATTTTTGGAGGGCCTGTACGCGGAATGGTTATCGCAGCAAGGTGCTGGTGCCGACCTTAAGCTGAGACAAATCGGACAGGTGGAACAACCCATGGACGTGCTGCGGTTCAAGCTGTCCTCCGTCCACTAGCTCCTAGCCTCACGGAACCCGTCATGTCTGGTCAAAGCAGCGACATCAAACAACTGTTTTCCCACTTGGGGCTCAATCCAGGGGACTACCTAGAAATTCGCCCTAAGCCCGCTTCTAACGCCACTCGTTCGCGCACGGAAGCGGTAATCCCCGAAGAACTCCTGATGCCTCGTCAGCCGACGCCGCAAGAGTTTGCAGCGCTGCTGTCAGCGCCAGAGCCCGTCGTGGCTGAGGCGAATCCTGCTCCAGAGACAGTCGTCATCCCCGCAATGGCGCAAGCGCCGGTGCGCCAGCTCGAGTCACCGCCTTCGACCGACCTCCCCGTCACCGTCGCTGTGCCGGTAGCTCATCAGGCTGTGCCGGTGGTGCGCGAAAACCTCGAGTCCTTATTCCGGCAAGTGAGCGAGCCACCCACAGCGGGCGCGAGTGCTGAGGAGCTAGAGGAAGATTCTTCTGCGAGTCTCAAGGACCTCGCCGCCGAGGCCGCGCGCGACAGTGCAGTGACGAGTCGGCGCCTCAGTGAAGACGATGTTCGCAGCAACCAGGCACTGGATGCCGCACTGGCGAAGCTGAAAGACGCGTCATCTCGCTTGCAAGTTCCACACCAGAGTGTGCACACTGACGCCCAAGCTGGTTCAGGGAGCAGTTTGTTGGACGTGTTCCGGCGCATTTCTAAAAAATATTAATCCCCCATGTCAGTGACCCCCACCAACCCATCTCGTAACTGGAGCCATGTCCGCTCATGAGCGCAGCCGCCAACGATACGGGTAAGGCGCGCGTGCCATCGCCGCAATGGAGTGCACGCCCGGCAGCAGGGGATTGGGATCGCCGAATCCAGTCCATCATCACCCACGCATTGTGGGAAAAGCCATGGGTGCTCGCGCTGGTGATTGCACTCTCCGTGCTGCCGGCCATCACCATCGTCACCACGCCGTTGTCGCTCACTTGGCAGGCGGTGTTTGGCTTCGGCACCATGATGGTCGCGCTTTGGATCAACCGTACGCAGGGCCGTTTGGCGACGCATGTGATGATCCTGCTCTCGATCCTTGCTAGCAGCCGCTACATCTATTGGCGCGCAACCGAGTCCTTGGGAGTAGGCGGTGATTTCCGTAACGGCATGGATTATTTCTTTGCCATCGGCCTATTGCTGGCAGAACTCTACGCCTTTTTGGTGTTGCTCCTGGGCTACTTCCAAGTGCTTTGGCCGCTCAACCGCAAGCCGGTACCGATGCCGCGCGATACCAGCTCTTGGCCGATGGTCGATGTCTTCATCCCGACCTTTAACGAGCCGCTGAAGGTCGTTCGCCCCACCATCCTTGCCGCCATGGACATGGACTGGCCGCGCGAGAAGCTGAATATTTATGTGTTGGACGATGGTCGTCGCGAGGACTTCCGCGCGTTTTGCGAAGAAGTAGGTGCGACACACATTACCCGCAATAGCTCCAAGCACGCGAAGGCCGGCAACCTCAACTCTGCGTTGGGGAAGACCAGCGGCGAATACATCGCTATTTTCGATTGCGACCACATTCCTACGCGCTCGTTCTTGCAGGTGACGATGGGCTGGTTCCTCAAGGACACCAAGCTGTCAATGATGCAGACGCCGCATCACTTTTTCTCTCCCGATCCCTTCGAGCGCAACCTAGGCACCTTCCGTAAGGTTCCTAACGAAGGCGAGCTGTTCTATGGTCTGCTGCAAGACGGCAACGACTTCTGGAATGCCACCTTCTTCTGCGGCTCCTGCGCGGTCATTCGCCGCGAAGCCCTGTTGGAAGTCGGCGGCATCGCCGTCGAGACCGTCACTGAGGACGCCCATACCGCACTCAAGATGCATCGCCGTGGCTGGACGACCGCTTACCTGAATATCCCTCAGGCAGCCGGTCTTGCGACGGAATCGCTCTCCGCCCACGTCGGACAACGCATACGCTGGGCGCGGGGAATGGCGCAGATTTTCCGAATCGACAACCCTCTGCTGGGGCGCGGGCTGAGTTTCGCGCAGCGCCTGTGTTACTCAAACGCGATGTTGCACTTCTTCTACGGATTGCCGCGCATCGTGTTCCTGACCGCGCCATTGAGCTATCTGTTCTTTGAGGCGCACATCATCGCCGCGTCGGCATTGATGATCGCCGCCTATGCACTGCCACACTTGCTGCACAGCACGCTCACCAATTCCCGCATCCAAGGCCCGCACCGCTTTTCATTCTGGGCGGAAGTCTACGAAACGGTGCTAGCGACCTACATTTTGGTGCCAACCATACTCGCGCTCATCAACCCAAAGCTGGGTACCTTTAACGTCACCGCCAAGGGCGGCATGAATAAGGTCGAGTACTTTGACCGCGACATTGCGAAGCCCTACGTGATCATATTGGCGCTGAACGTCGCAGGATTCATTGTCGGCATCGGCAGGTTCCTGTACTGGAACAGCCACGAAGTGGATACCGTCGTCCTCAATATGGTGTGGACGATTTACAACATCATCATTATCGGTGCGGCGCTGGCAGTAGCGTGGGAAGCACGCCAAGTCCGCAAGACCATCCGCGTCAACACCACGATTGGTGCATGGGTGCGGACGGCTTCTGGCTCAGCCCCGGTGCAAGCATCGACGATCGACCTCTCCGAAGGTGGCACGAGCTTGAAGCTCGCCGAGGCAATGGTTGTACCCGCCGGCGCGGATCTTCAAGTCGCCTTGTCGCCGGAGCGCCAATTGGTTTGGATGCCGGCCAAAGTGGTGCGCTCCGACGGCACGGTCTTGGCCTTGGAGTTCCAGCCCCTCAATGTCGACCAAGAGCGCCAGCTGGTTTATGCATTGTTTGGTCGCGCCGACGCTTGGGTTAATTGGGCAGCAGAACGTCCGATTGATCGTCTCGGTGAGAGTTTCCGCGTCATCCTCGATTACGGCCTTTATGGCTCCATCCGCTTTTTTACACTCAGCCTGCAAAATTTCACGAGCAAGATCATGAACGCCTTACGCCGCGTGTTCTCATTCGCCAAGCCTTCCCGTGCCGCCACATGGCTGCCTGCTGCAGTCTTGTGCGGCCTGCTTGCTGCCTCCCCAAGTCCCTCTTGGGCGCAGGCTGAGCAGCACTCCAACGCTGCTACTTTGCAGGCAGAGGAGACCTCGCCGGTGAATGTCACTGAGTCCGACGGCGTCGCTGCCGCCGACGCAGTGGCCTCTACGCAAGCGCCTTCTGCTCTGGAGGTGCGTGCAACGAGCGCCGAATCGCGCGTGCTGTCTTTCCAAGCATTGGGTGTGAACAAGCCAATTCGCTTGCGCGGCGTGCAGGGCGAAATCGCATTGCCGGTCGCGGTTCGCGATGACGAAATCGTCACGCGTGCCCGCTTGAACCTCAAGTTCTCACACTCGCCCGCGTTGATCTTCCCGCTCTCACACATCAACGTCTTGGTGAACAACGAGCTCGCTGCGACGATCCCGCTTTCTGCCGACACCGCCGGCGGTGCCGAGCGCATTATCGACATCGACCCCAAGCTGTTCGTCGAGTACAACCAAATCGGCCTGCAGCTGATCTCCCACTACACCATGGACTGCGAAGACCCAGTGCACACCACGCTCTGGTCGATCGTCTCCAACAAGTCCACGCTTGAGTTGCAAACCCAGCCGCTGCCGATCGCTAAGGACCTCAACCGCCTCCCGCAGCCGTTCTTTGACGAGCGCGATGCCCGCCGTCTGACGCTGCCCTTCGTTTTTGCTGGCACTCCTTCATTGGATGAGCTGGACGCCGCTGGTGTTGCCGCTTCTTGGTTCGGTGCGCTCGCTAACTACCGTGGTGCTCGCTTCCCGGTTTACCTCGACAAGCTGCCTCCCGGCCATGCGGTGGTCTTTGTGACTGGCAACAAGGTTCCCGCTGGTCTGAGCCTGCCGGGCGATGACGCTAGCTCTAAGGTCGTGTTGATGGAGAATCCGCGTTCGCCGAATTCTCTGTTGTTGGTGGTGAAGGGCTCCAACGGTGACGGCTTGCGCATTGCCGCGCGTAGTCTGGCAGTCGGTACCCAAGCGCTCTCCGGCCAAAGCACGGTCATTCGTGAGTTCACGGAGCCGGGCGCACGCAAGCCGTATGACGCACCGCGTTGGGTGCCTACCGACCGCAAAGTGCAGCTGGGCGAGCTCGCCCGTTCTTGGCAGTTGGAGTCGTCTGGTCTGTACCCAGAAGTGATTAAGGTGGACTTCCATGCTCCGCCGGATCTCTTTACTTGGCGCAGCAAGGGTATGAAGCTGGACCTGAACTATCGCTACACGCCAACCGTTGGCAGCAAGTCCACCCTGAACGTCAACATCAACAATGAGTTCGTGCAAGCGATTGCCTTGGCCTACACCGGTGAAGAAAAGGCTGCTGAAAAGCGCATCAATCTGCCTTTCGTTTCTCAAGCCGACGCGCAGAGCCACGCAGCCGTCTATGTGCCGGAGTACAAGTTCAGCTCCGATAACACCCTGCAATTCCAGTACTACTTTGAGCGCAAGAAGGAAGGTGCCTGCAAGGATGTGATTCTCGACAACCTGCGTGGTGCGATCGATGAAGACTCAACTCTGGACTTCACCGCCTTCCCCCACTATGCG
Organism: uncultured Salinisphaerales bacterium; assembly: GCA_964535755.1. Taxonomy (GTDB): domain Bacteria; phylum Pseudomonadota; class Gammaproteobacteria; order Nevskiales; family Nevskiaceae; genus Stagnimonas. Next base: position 41,249 of record CAZHTI010000006.1, read on the forward strand.
GCGCTACCTGAGTTGACGATGTTTGCCAACGGCGGCTTCCCCTTCACCCGCATGGCTGATCTCTCTGAGACCGCAATCATCATGCCGGACACCATCAGTGCTGAGGAGGTCGAGGCCTACTTGACCATCATGGGCCGCTTCGGCAGCTCTACCGGCTACCCTGCCTTCCGCTTCCAGTTGGGCAAAGCGGCGGACGTGCGTAACTTCTCTGGTAAGGATCTCGTGGTTCTCGGCAGCTATGGCAACCAACCACTGATGTCGCAATGGGCTGATCAGATGCCAATGTCGGTCGTAAATGGTGCCACCAGCCTTAAGGTGATCGGCCCGGTTGAGCGCATGCGCGCCAAGTGGCAAGGCCGCGACATCGATGCCGCAATGGATCACGCTGGACGCGTGGTCTTGGAGGCGGGTCGCTCTTTGGGTGCGATCATGAGCTTCGAATCCCCGCTGTCATCTGACCGCACCGTGGTCATGTTCACCGCAGGCGATGCTAAGCGTCTAACTGAAGTCGCCAACCTCTACACCGAGAGCGGCAAATCACAGTTTGTTCGCGGCGATCTGGTGCTGTTTAACGGTGACCAAATCAACAACTACTTGCTGGGCAACCAGTACCACGTCGGCAAACTGCCGCTGTTGATGGGCCTGCGCTGGTGGTTCTCGCGTCAGCCAGTGATTTTGATTCTGCTCTGCCTGCTCGCCGCCTTCGCGCTGGCAATCGTGCTCTACCGCGTGTTGCGTGGAATGGCTACCGCACGCAAACAGGGTGCGGTCTAAGCCGTCAGGTGATGTGACCAAGTGAATGGGTCGGCTGCAGTGGCGATGCATTACTGCAGCCGAACATTTTTTCGCGGGATCCCTCCACCGTCCGGGGTAGGGGTTTTTGCCGGCTGCTTTGTGCAGTTGGTAAGGGTGAATTGAGCTTAGATCCGATTATGCGTAAGACAATATTTAGGCTGCTCGCAGCTAGCGCAATCTGGGCATCCTGTGCACAGACAGCGTCGGCTGCTGAGGCTGCCGCACCACCAGCCGCTGCTACGGCCTCGGTGGATCAACTCGCTAATTTGGCGCGCTATTGGGAAGGCAAGGGCCGTTACGACTTGGCGCGTGAGGCCTGGCTCAAGTTGCTGCGTGTCTCACCTAACAACGCGTCGGCGCTGTCTGGCTTGGCCATGGCGGAAGCCAATTCGGGGCGCACCGCTGCCGCGCAGGTGTACTTGGATCGCCTCAAACAAGCCCACCCGAATCACCCCAAAGTTTTTGATATCCAAGCGACGATTCGTCAAGGCAGTTTTGATAGCAGCAAGCTGACTCAGCCGCGTGCACTCGCACGGCAAGGCAAGTACGAAGCTGCTGTGCAGGCGTATCGTGCCGCATATAACAATCAGATTCCTGGTGGTCGCCTAGGCTTGGAGTATTTTCAGACGCTAGCGGGCACTGAGAACGGCTGGGCCGAAGCGCGCGCGGGGATCGAGAAGCTGATCTCCGAAAATCCTTCTGACCCAATCTACCGTTTGGCGCTCGCGCAGCACCTGACCTATCGCGAGGAGACGCGGCGGCAAGGTATCGCGGGATTATCTGCCCTGGCGGATACCAGCTCAGTGGCCAATCAAAGCCGGCAGGCCTGGCGGCAGGCCTTGCTTTGGCTGGGCCTGAAATCGGGCGATGAGGAGCTGTATCGCAGCTACCTCAAGCGCTACGGCGAAGACGCCCAAGTCAGCGCAAAGCTTGCCAACCGCGCGGCACCGAGTGCTACGCAAACTGCTGGGGGCACGGCAGCGCCGGCAGCGCCTTATGTGCCCACGGCGGATGACTTCCGCGCTCGTTTGAACCGCGACGCCTTTACGGCCCTGAATAACAATCAGTTGGAGCTTGCCGAACAACGGTTCAACCAGAGCTTGGGCCAATACGGCCCCAGCGCGGACGCGCTCGGCGGTTTGGGCGTCATCAAGCTGCGCCGCGAAGATTACACCGGTGCGCGTGAACTACTGCAGCGCGCTGTGTCAGCGTCCGCGAGCAGTGCAGGGCGCTGGTCTGAGGCTTTGTCCACTGCAAAGTTTTGGGAAGCTGCTCGCTCCGCAGAAAGCGCGCGTCGTGTCGGCAACAACGCCTTAGCCGAGCAAGAGTACCGTCGCGCCATCGCAATCGACCCGCGTCGCGCCGACCAAGAGCCCTCGGTTCCGGTCAGTCTGGCGGACGTGTTGGTGGAGATGGGGCGCGCCGACGAGGCGGACAAATACTACCGCGACGCATACCGCCTGCACCCGAACAATGCCGATGCCTTCCGCGGCCAGCTCAGCGTGCTTGCGCGTAACGGCAAGCTTGCAGAGGCCGCTGCTTTAGCAGACTCCGCCTCGGAGAGCCTCAAGCTAAAGCTCGGTGGCGTGGGTGCGATCAAATCGCAGTACTTGCGCTTTCAAGCCGATCAAGCCTTCCGAATGGGCGATGACGCTAAGGCCGAGCAGTTGCTGAAATCCGCCCTGATCGCTGATCCAGAGAGCCCTTGGACGCGTTTGCAGCTCGCTACGGTTTATCAGCGGCAGGGGCGTATTCGCGACGCCAACACCTTGGTCGACGGCCTGTTGGCGACCGGCTCTGACCCGGTTCGTCCAGAGGCCCTGTTTGTGAAGGCGTCGTTGTTAAGTGAGCAGCAGCACCCTTACGAGGCACTGCTGTTGCTAGAGCAAATCCCCGACGGTGAGCGCACGCCCGCAATGGCGCGCTTGCAAAAGCAGGTCTGGATTCGCTACCAAGCGGAGCGTGCGGCGATATTCTCGCGCTACGGACAAGCCAAGGAGGCTGCCGCACTGATCGGCCAAATTGAGCCGTATGTGGCAGAAATGCCTGAGCTGACCGGCACCATCGCCAGCGTGTATGCGGACCTCGGCGATCATTCCCGCGCCCTGACTTACGTGCGCCGCGCGATGAAGCGCACCTCATCTCCGGACGTCGGTCTTCGTGTCCAGTATGCAGGCTTGTTGTTCCGCTTACGTCAAGATGCTGAGTTTGCGGTGGTGATGGAAGACCTCGGCAAAGAAGCGCGGATGAACTCCCAGCAGCGCAAGGATTACAACAACTTGCGGATTGGCTACCGCTTGCGTCAAGCCGATTTGATGCGCGAAGACGGCGATCTGGCGACGGCGTACCAGTCGCTGCAACCTCTGCTGGAGGTCGCACCCAACGACCCCACCTTATTGATGGGCCTTGCGCGGCTGTATTCAGATGCGAAGGACTACGAGCAGGCGATCAACATCTACCAGCGCGTCCTGAAAGCGGATCCACGCAGTGTTGATGCCTATAAGGGCGCGGCAGATGCCTATCTTGCACTCAACGAAGTCAACGCCGCGGATAGCTTGCTGGAGCGCGCCCTTAACATCGCGCCAAACGACTCACGTTTGTACGCGCTCGCTGGGCGCTCCGCGAAGCTGCGTGGCGACGAAGGTCGGGCCCTTGCTCTCTACCAGCAATCGCTGCGCTTAGACGCTCAACGCAATTCGGCGGGGTCCGTGCCAGGCAATATGGGCTCGCAGCCGTTCTTGCAGATCATTGATCCCCAGCCCAGTGTGGTGCAGCCCTTGCCGGGCTCAGGCCGCTCCTTCGGTGCCTTACCCGGCGCGCGGAAGATGTCATTCATCGGCAAGCAGGGCAAAGCAGCGCCCCAGCTGCAAAAGCCCAAGGCACAGCAAGCAGCGTATTCGCGGTATGGCGATATCGCACTGCCTGCTCCATCACGCTACGTGCAGCGCTTGGTTCGGGTCTCTACCCGCCTCAAGCCAGCCGGTATTTCAGCGAAAACTGCGGCAGCCAATTCGACTACGGTTGCCGTGGTGGCCGAAGGTGGTTATTGGACAGAAGAGCGTGATGCGAATGGCAATTTGTCCTATCGCTACATTGAGCCGGTATCGCCGCAAGCTCCGGTTTCTGAGCAACCTCTAGCCGCTGAGCGCCAAGCGCCAAGCTACGGCCCTCGGTCACAGCAGCTCACCCCGCCGGTGGTACCGGCGTTTCCGCCACCTGCGCCTTCGGCAGCAGCAGAGTCTGACTATTGGAAGCTACCCGCTGCCCCTACTGCTCCCATCGTCGTGGCACCAGCTCCCGCTGCCATAGACCCTCTCAGCCAGCCGCTGCCGCCTCCGGAAGACCCACTCGCTGGTCTAAAGCGCGACCCACTCCGTCGCGGCGTTGGTTTTACGGCGGATCGCGAGGTTGAGCCCAGCTTAGAGCGCAAGGAAATGCTGGCTGAGATCAGCGATATCGCAGCACGTCGCTCGGCGTATTTTGCTGGCGGCTTCTCTGGGCGCTCGCGCGACGGCCTAGAAGGTCTGGACCGCCTCATCAATCTTGAGGCTCCAGTCGAGTTGGCCTTCGCTGCCACCAACACAGGGCGCCTCAAAGTGCGTGCTGTCCCAGTGTTCGTCGAAGCGGGCACGGTTTCCGGCACCAGCCTGCCGCTGTTTGGCGCGATGGGCTTTGCGATTGCCGCTGACCCCACGGTGGAAGGCAGCCGGTTCGACATCTCCGACAACGGTGTTGCCGTCGGCCTTGGCTACGAGCTCGGAAATTTCCGGGCCGATATCGGTGCGGCTCCGCTAGGGTTCACAGTCAACAACGTGGTCGGTGGATTGAATTGGCAGCCCAAGGGCGAGCGTTTGAGTTGGAAGTTTGACTTAGCGCGCCGCTCTGTTACTGACAGTGTGCTGTCTTATGCGGGTCTAAAGGATCCAGCAACCGGTCAAACTTGGGGCGGTATCACCAAGAACGGCCTACGCGTGGACGCCTCCTACGCACTTGGTCGCTACGGGGTTTATGGCAGCGGCGGCTACCACGTCATGCTCGGCAAGAACGTCCCGCAAAACGGCGTAGCCGAGGTGGGCGGTGGCTTCTATGCCCGTGCAGTTGAGCGCCGTAATTTGCGCATGACCTACGGCATCAACATCACCGCATTGCGCTACCAAAAGAATCTCCGCCGCTTTTCGCTCGGCCACGGTGGCTACTTTAGCCCGCAAAATTATTTTGCAGCCTCGATCCCCTTGCAGGTTGAAGGCTTCCGCAATCGATTCAGCTACAAAATTGGCGCGAATATCGGCGTGCAAGTCTTCAACGAGGATGGTGCTGCGCTGTATCCGAACGACCCGCAGCTTCAGAACAATCTTGAGCTGATTATCGAAAATACCGATGAGGGCTCGGTTCAGCCGAATGTGCCGATCGTGACCGGATACGACTCACGTCGTCAGACTGGCTTAGGTCTGGGTCTCGACGCTCAGTTCGAGTACCTGCTGGATCCAAACTTCGCATTGGGTGGTCGCTTCGCGTTTGACAACGCGCGGGATTACAAAGAGACCAGCGGCGTTGGCTACCTCCGGTATTTATTCACCCCGCAAGGCCGTGTCAGTAGCCCGCCGTGGCAATTAGCGCCCGCCTATAACTTCGGGGATGCCCGCCAATGAAACTCCAACATTTAGCCCTTCTTGCTGCCTGTGCCGGCCTGTCCGCCTGCGCCAGTCTCGACCAAGCACCCACCGCTGCCGCGCAGCAAGCATCGGTGTACGGTGCACCGGAGATCATTCCCGCACCAATCGAGGTGCCGACTGCTGCTGCCAGCGCTAAGCTGCCGCGCCAGGCCTATAGCTCTCCAGCCGCGCAGCAGTTTGCGAGCTACGCCACCACTGGCCGCGAGAGTCTCGCTCAAGGTGACGCAGTCGCCGCTGAGTACAGCTTTAACCAGGCGCTGGAAGTCAATCCATTTGATCCGGTAGCACTCAATAATCTGGCGGTGGCGAAGGCGGAGCGCAACCAGTTCTACTCCGCTTTGGGTCTTCTGGAGCGCGCCGCCAAGCTAGCCCCGAGCAATGCAGAAGTCGCCGCTAATCTCGCCCGCATGCGTTTGTATGTTGCCGAAACGGCGACCGTTGGGCGCGATCCGCTCGGCCCCTTGCCCAACGTCGACGATGGTTTGCCCCCGCAGCCGCCGCGACTCTGGGACGCCAGCCTGCCGCTCAGCCGCACGGCAGTTCCTGGTTATTACTCATCCGCAGCCTGCTCGATGCGTCCGGGTCAAACCGACGCAGCGGCATGCGTCACGGAGCCTAGTCGCTAGCTCGAGTTAGCCTTG
>CAZHTI010000007.1:0-18570 GCA_964535755.1 uncultured Salinisphaerales bacterium
TTGCTAACTCAAAGGCCTCAGCAACTCGGCGATGTCCTCAGCATCCAAACTCCCCGCAATCTCGCCTTCGGCGTGGCCGATTACGCCAGCAAACAGTGCGGATTTGCGGGCTTGTAGGGCTTGGATGCGCTCTTCTACGGAGCCTTCGACCAAGAGTTTGTAAACAAATACGGGTTTGTCTTGGCCGATGCGGTGGGCGCGGTCGGTGGCTTGGTTCTCGGCGGCGGGGTTCCACCACGGGTCGTAGTGGATGACGGTGTCGGCGGCGGTGAGATTTAGGCCCACGCCACCGGCTTTCAGTGAGAGCAGAAACAAGGGCACTTTTCCGGATTGGAAGCGCTCGACCTCGGCGTCGCGGTCGTTGGTCTCACCGGTCAATTTGGCCCAGCGGTGGCCCGCTTGCGCCAAGCGCTCCTCAATCAGCCGCAGCATGCTGGTGAACTGGCTAAACAGCAGCACTTTGCGGCCCTCCATCAATTGCACGTTGAGCAAGTCCATCAAAAGATCGAGCTTGGCGGACTCCCCCGCTGCGGCCTCGGCGGCTTCTAGCTTCACCAAGCGCGGGTCGCAGCAGACTTGCCGCAGCTTGAGCAGCGCGTCCAAGACCATGATTTGGCTGCGGCCTAGGCCGAGGCTGCTGAGCTCTTGCCGAAGTTTCTCGTTGAGCGATAGCCGCAGGGTTTCGTAGAGGTCGCGCTGCGCACCACTTAAGCCGACGCTGCGGATGATTTCGGTTTTCGGCGGCAGCTCTGGGGCCACTTGCTGCTTGGTGCGGCGCAGCAAGAATGGGGCGATGCGGCGGGCGAGCCGCGCGCGCTTGTCGTCGTCGCCGTGTTTTTCGATCGGGATGCGGTAGAGCCGCTTGAAGTCCTTCTCGGTGCTCAAGAATCCGGGCATCAGGAAGTGGAACTGGCTCCAGAGCTCGCCCAAGTGATTCTCTAGCGGCGTACCGGTCAGGCAGAGCCGGTGGTGGGCCTTGAGCGCGCGTGCCACTTTGGCGGTCGCACTGGTGGCGTTTTTGATGTTCTGGGCTTCGTCCAGCACCACCAAGTGCCACTGCTGGCGCAGCAGGATTTCTTCATCAAAGCGCAGCAGGGCGTAGGTGGTGAGCACCACGTCGGCCTCCGGTAAATCCGCGTAGTGCTGACGCCGGCCTGCGCCATGCAGGGTGACCAAGGTCAGCGAGGGGGCGAACTTCTGCGCCTCGCGCCGCCAGTTACCCATCAGGCTGGTGGGGGCGACGATCAGCACCGGCTGGGTCAAGCGCCCCTGCTCTTTTTCCAACAGGATGTGGGCGATCGCCTGCACGGTTTTGCCCAAGCCCATGTCGTCGGCCAAGATGCCGGAGAGCCCTTGCCGCCTCAGGAATTGCAGCCAGTTGAGGCCGGTTTGCTGATAGCCGCGCAGTGTCGCCGCGAGGCCCCAAGGCGGGAGGACGGACTCGATCTGCTCGACCTGCTGCAAGGCGCGGCCCATGGCGAGGCGCTCAGCACCACCAATCCAGTTGCTGGATAGCTCTGGGTTCGCGGCCTCAAACTCCGCCAATCGCGCGGCATCGGCACTGGAGAGTCTGAGCTTGCCGCCGTCCAGACTGCTGCCGTCGGCCATCTCCAGCAGGGTGCTGACGAGTGCCTGGATGCGCTCAGCGGGCAGCACCAAGCGCTGGCCATTGGGCAACTGCGCGGTGAAGCTCTTCACCTCACCGCGCACCAAGGCTCGGAAGTAATCGGTGTCGGCCCTGAGGGCTGCGAGCAAAATCGGCAGCAGGTTGACGCGCTCGCCCTGCACCATCACGCCGAGTTCTAGGCCGAACCAGTCGCTATTGGCGCGGCCGCGCTCTTCGCTGATCTCGCCGTACCAAGCTTGGGCATCGACAAATCGGAACGGGAAGCTCAGGTCAATTTCGATCTGCCAGCCGCTGGCTTCAAGCTTGGGCAGGGCGGCGGCTTGGAAGTCCTGCCAGACCGTCTCCATGTGGCCATCGCGCAGCGTCAGATCGTTGCTGTCGATGTTGGGGGCCTCCCAAGTCTGGAAGGCCTGTGCGACCGGCACTAGGGCGGCGAGCCCGCGCAGCTCCATCGCCCGGCGCTGTTCTTCGCTGCGGTGGCGTTGCAACTGCCGGACGCTGCCGTCGTCGAGCTTTCGGGTGATGGGTTTATCCGGCGCGCTCCAGTGCACGCGCACGCCTTCGTAGTCGAACAACAAGCGCAGCGCGCCGTGGCGGGTGGCGCGAGCGCGGGCGAAGCCGGTGCGCGGTTCCTCACCGTAGAGTTGCAGGATCGGCACCGGCAGCGCTTGCGCCAGTGGCTGCACGCGCACGTGCGGCGGCGGCGGCACGGCGTTGGCGGGCGCGAGCTCGGCCAGTTTGAGCGCGAAGTCATCGGCATGCTGTACCGGCACCGGCGGCGCTGCGGCGAGTGCTGCGGCGAGCTTGGGGGCGATGTTGAGGCTCACCTCACCGCACTCGCCAGCGCTCAGATCGACGTAGTAAGGGGGTGCTGTGGCAATGATCTGCTGGCAGGCGGGCGTCGTGCCGAGCTGCAATTGCTGCGCGCCGTCGTCCTTGGCGAGCCAAGTCCAAAAGCCGGGCCTCGCGAGGCCACGGTTGAGCCAGACGGCTTTCTCTAGCGCGGACTCATCGCCGACAAAACTGCGGCCGGTTTGCAGCATCAGGCTCAAGGCATGCGCGCCTTCCGGGCCGGTGAGGCGGCCGGTGTAGCCGGTGCTCTGGCGCGCCATGCGCATCAGGTCGCGGACGATGTGGGCATCGACCTCGGCAAAGTAGGCGGGCGGGCTGTATTGCGCAGTCTCTAGGCCTGAGAACGGTTTGACCGCCGCATAACCGCCGGTTTTGAGAATGCGCGCGTGCAAAACCTGCACGCCCATGGGCTCACCGGCGAGGCTCTCTAACTGGTAGAGCAGGCACTGGGTGGCGGTGCTCGCGGCTTGGGTCGTGGCACTGCCGACTGCCTTCAGCCAGCGCTCAAGCTCCAGCGGTAATTGCTCCGGCACACGCGCGGCGTTGGCCGGGTGCAGTGACATCCCCAGCTCTGCGGCGGCGTTCTTGAGGGCTGCGATGACCTCTTGCCGCGGCCGGCCTTGGGTTTCTAGTTTGGCGAGCGTGGCCGCCACGGTGCCGATGGCCGCACCTTCGACGTTGTTCTCCGGCAGGGCGGCGAGCAGCAGCGCCACTGCATGCTTGCAGCCACCGCCGAGCGCGCAATTGCACTGGTCGACAAAGCGGGCGCGGCCATTGCGGAGCATTTGCACGCGCACCACAGGCCGGTAGCTGCGGTGCGCGGAGCCGCTCACCTCGGCCTTCAAGCGCAGTCCATCCTCCAAGGGCTCAGCGCTTACCGACTGCACATGGCCGTGCTCGTAGTACTGCTTGCCGCGGGCAAGCTCGGTCTCTTGATAATGTGCGTAAATATCTACGCTGCTGTAGCTGGTCGCTGCGGTCATGGCCTTCCAATGTGCCGGTGAAACTCCAAGAAACTGCGGACTACCTGCGCGGGGGCTTCCACCTGCGGGTAGTGGCCGATGCCGGGGAGGCGCACCACGCGTGCATTCGGCACGCACTCTTGGTAGCGGTCCGCCAAGTGCGCGCCAGAGACTGGGTCTTCCGGCCCGTTGATCAGGCAGAGCGGCACCGAGGTGGCCGTCAGCGCACCGACCCAGCGGCTGCGGTAGGCGCGGCGCTCGGCCATGTAGGCGATGAGCTTGTGCATGAGCCGGTGGCCATCGCCGATGCGGATCAGCGCCCAAAACTCGTCGAGCTCTGTCGCACTTGGCTGGGTGTTGGGGCCAAAGACGGCAGAGAAACTGGCGTTAAAGCTGGCCTGACTATTCAGGCGGCTAATCAGCGGGCCTAAGCGGGAAGCCAGCAAGTGTTGAATCAAGCGTGGCCGGTGGCTCTCCGGGAACAGCCCGCCATTGAGGAAGGCCACACTCTGTAGCTCAAGCCCTGCGCCTTCTGCATGCAGCGCCAAAAGCTCTTGCGCGACGCTGACGCCGTAGTCGTGCGCGAGCACATGCACCGTGCCTGCACCCAAGCTTTGGCAGAGCGCGACACAGCCTTGGGCTTGCTCAATGAGTGAATAGGCGTGCGCGCGCGGCTTATCAGAGAAGCCGAAGCCCAAGAGATCCGGCGCGATCAGCCGGAAGTGCGCCGCCAACGGCGCCCAAACCGCGTGCCAATCAAACGAGGCGGTGGGGAAGCCGTGGATGAGCAGCAAAACCGGCAGGCCCACACCGCCGGAATCCCGATAAAACCACTGCCTTCCTGCCACCGTCTGCCAGCAGCCTTGGGCCTGCCAATCGGCAACTCTCGGGGGTAGCGCTGGGGCTGACATAGGTTTTTGCGTGGCTTTGAGCGGCGGCTGAGTTGGGGTAAACCTCAGGATGTTAGCCCCTTAAGCCGCGCAAATGCGGCGCTATTGGCGAGGTTTTATGAGGTTTTCTCCGCCAGTAAGAATTTTTAGCGCAAACGCACGGCCAGCAGCTTGCGGGTGCGCAGGGCAACACCCGCCACAATCGCCAAAGTTGCCGACGCCCCCCAGAGTACGGACGGCACAGTGCCCAAGAAGCGCGCGGCGACACCGCTCTCAAACGCGCCTAACTCGTTGGAGCTGGAGATAAACACGCTGTTGACCGCCTGCACGCGGCCACGCAGGTGGTCCGGCGGCAGTACCTGGAGGATCGTGCTGCGAATAATCACGCTGATGGAATCAAACGCGCCGGTGGCGAACAGGGCGATGAGCGAGAGCCAAAGCACCTCGGAGAGCGCAAACACCAGCGTCGCGACGCCAAATCCGGCAATCGCCAGCAGCAGGTTGCGCCAGGCCTGCTCGGTGGGCGGCCACCAGGCACAAAGCAGCAGGGTGAGGAGCGCGCCGACGCTCGGGGCTGCGCGCATCAATCCCGCGCCGGTGGGGCCGACTTTGAGGATGTCCTCCGCGAACACCGGCAGTATCGCCACCACGCCGCCGAACAAAACGCTGAATAAGTCCAAGGCCAAGGCGTAGAAGACGATCGGCGTGCGGCGGACGAAGCTAAGCCCCTCGGCCAGCGAGGTCCAAATCGACTCGGCCCGCTCCAGTACTGCGACACCGCGCGGGGCAATCCCGACGACAGCAATTAGGGCCAGCAGCATGCACAGCCAACTGGCGATCAAGGTGTTCTGTAGGCCCATCGCGGCGTAAGCCACGCCGCCTGATAGCGGCCCGAGCACAGAGGCCGCCTGCCAAGACGCCGACGACCAAGTCGCGGCGTTGCCATACAGCGGCCTCGGCACCAAAAAAGCGCGCAGCGCCGAGGCGGACGGCGAGAAAAACACCCTTGCTACGCCGAGCAGAGCGACCATCGCATAAATCGCCCAGAGGCTGCCGCTCTCGCCTAGCTGTGCGGCGGCGGCCGGTGCGCTGGCCCAGATCAAACCGCTGGTCGCCGCGAGCACCACGACCAATGCAAACAGCATCAGGCTGCGTTTCTCGCGGGTATCCGCCAAGTGGCCGCCAAACAGCGCGAAGCTAATAAAGGGGATGGCCTCAGCGAGCCCGATAAACCCCAAGGTCAATGGGTTGCGGGTGCGGAGGTAGAGGTCATAGCCCAAGGCCACCTGTTGCGCCAACAGGCCCAAGTGCATGAGGAAGGTCGCCAATACCAAGCGCCGGAACTCGGGGTATTGGAGCGCGGCAAAAGGCGCAGTGGCGGCAGTGGGCGGCAACAAAAAAGCTCGCGGACTTTAGGGGGCCGCGAGCTTACTAAGCTAGCCGCCGGTCTGCTCGGCGGCTAGCGATGCAACAGGTGCAAATCGACCGTGATTACCACTCCACCGTCGAGTAGGCGACTGCGTTATTGGAGCGGCTGCGGCTACTGCTCGTCCATGGGATGAAGCGCTCGGTGACTGCCTTGCGGCCACGGAATTGGTCGAGCACGAAGATGCCGGCTTGGGTCGCGCGCACGAAGATCGCCGCGTGCATGCCGGTGCGACCGGTCTGCGGGTACTGGCCGTTGACGAAGGTGGCGATTGCGGTGCCGGGCTTAATGGCGTCGAAGTGCTCTTTGAGCTTGCGGCCTTCCTTCCAGAAGATGGTGCGCGGCGCGGCCATTAAAGATTTGAGCAGCTGCACACATTCGGTGGAGCCGTTTTGGTCGGGGAAGGAGTCCATGGTGATGGTGAAGCCATCACCCGGCAGCAGGCCGTCGTAAATGCGCTCTTGCGAGGGGCCTTTTGCAAGGTATTCCGGGTTGATCGCACTCGCATAGGGCACCGTGTGCGGGTGGTCATCACCCAACACGGCAACGCCTAGGGCGGGCTCGATGAGGATTTCTTCCTCGTCGTCATAAAAACGGTCGGCTTCGGCAAAGCGGGCTTCCATGGCACTAGCGGTCGCAGAGTCTGCAACGGCGGCATAGGCGTTTACACAGAATAGTCCAGCAAAAGCTGCAGCGAACAGGCGTCCAAACTTCATATTGCGGCGTCCTCGTAGCGAAAACCGTTCTGGCGACGGCTAAATTGGAGGTTATCGGGGCAAGCTTGAGCCCGAACTTAGCCCGCCGAAAAACGCCTAGTCAAGTTTCGTTAAGGTGATTAGGCTTAATTTGCTGGGCTAGTTCGTACAAAGGCCCGCGCTTTTGCCCCAAAACCTCCGCCGCCACCTTGGCCGCACGAGATGGGCTGAGTTCAGTCATCAGCACGGTCAGTAGGCGCTTCGCGTCGATGGCAGCCGCTACGGACTCATCGGGCTCAGGGCAGCCTTCGAGTACCAGCACGAACTCCCCCCGCAGACGGTTGCCGTCCTCTGCCAGCCACGCTGGCAGTGTGCTCGCGGCCATACGCGCGCTCTGCTCAAAGCGCTTGGTGATTTCTCGGGCGATGCACAGGCGGCGCGTACCGAAGACCGCCGCGATGTCCTCCGCGCAGTCGGCAATCCGGTGCGGGGACTCATAGAGCACGATGCTCCGCGGCTGCGCGGCCAGAGCCTGCAAGCGCTTGATGCGCTCGCCCTTCTTATGCGGCAGAAATCCCGCAAAGGTGAACTCATCGGTCGGCAGCCCAGCAATCGAGAGCGCTGCAATCGCCGCGCAGGGGCCGGGCACGGCGATGACCTCGCGGCCCGCGTCGCGCACCGCGCAGACCAAGGCATAGCCGGGGTCGGACACCAGCGGTGTGCCAGCGTCACTGATCAGCGCCAGTGTTTGGCCTTGGCCTAGGCGCTCCACCAAGAGGCTGGCGATGCGGCCTTCGTTGTGGTCATGCACGGCGAGCAAAGGGCGGCTGATGCCGAACTGTGCGAGCAACCCGGCGCTGGTGCGGGTGTCCTCGGCGCAAATCGCATCCACCCCTGCCAATACCGCCTGCGCCCTTGGGCTTAAGTCGCCTAAGTTTCCGATAGGGGTGGCGACGACATAGAGCGTGCCGGGAGTCAGCGAGTTTGGCGGGGACATAGGCGATACTTTAGCGATGAAAAGCGCCCTGCTCCCGCCCTTAGTTCTTGCCGCCTCCCTATTTTGTGCGCCTGCGACGCTATTCGCGCAGGCAGAAATCGCTGCTGAGGGCCGCGCAGCCGCGGCTTTGGGCGATTTCCGCGAGGCCGCAGCGCTGTTTGCGCAAGCAGCAGAGGCTAGCAGCGGGCGCGACGTGCAGGATTACCAACTGCTGGCCGCCGATGCGCTGTTAAACGCGGGTGCCGCCGCCGACGCCGAGGCGCTGCTGCGTCGCTTGCCGCCATCGGCCCTAACCAGCGACCAAGCGCAATTGGTCGGCGTACTCGGTGCAAGAGCCAAGCTCGCGCGCGGCGATGCCGAGGGTGCTCTCCGCCTGCTGCCCAGCCAGCCCAATTCCCCCTATGCGGTGACGGCCCTCGCCGTGCGCGCCGATGCCTTGTTCGCTTTGGGCGACGTCGTCGGCGGCACCACCGCCCGCGCCTTGCGCGATCAACTGCTGCAACCCGGCGAGCAAGCCGCCAACCGCGAGCTGCTCTGGCGTAGTCTGAATCGCAGCACGCTGCCGCAGTCGCTGCCCAATAGCGTCGAGCCGATGGTGCGCAGTTGGATTGAGCTCGCCGCCTTGGTGCGCGCCGCAGCCGCTGCCGAGGCCTTTGAGAGCTGGGCGGGGCGTTACAGCTTGCACCCAGCCGCGGCCCGCATCACCGGTGCGGCCCTAGTCGGCGCGGCACAGCGCGGCCAAGTGTTTGAGCTTGTCCTCGCCAGCCTCAAGCCGGACTCTAGCAGCGAGGCCGACCTCGCCTCTGCGGTCGCCAATGAATCCGATGCAGTGGGCGGGATTGCGCTGTTTTTGCCGCTGACAGGCCCACTTGCGAACGCCGCACAAGCGGTGCGCAATGGCGCGATTGCGGCGATGAACCAACAAGGGCCGACCGCCCCACTGCTGCAAATCCACGATAGCGAATCCGGGATCGGCAACGTTCTAGCCGCCGCGACGGTGCGCTCGGCGGTGGCGGTCATCGGCCCTTTGCGGAAGGAAGAAGTCAGCCAGCTCGCAGGCCTAGCGCCGTCGCTGCCGGTGGTCGCACTCAACTACCCTGACGCCCCCGTGCCCGCCAATTTCCTGCCATTTGGGCTAGCACCGGAGGACGAAGCCCGTTCGGCTGCGGCGGAGGCACTCGCCAGCAACCTGCGCAGTGCACTGGTGGTCTCCCTCGACGGTGATTGGGGCGAGCGTGCCGCCAATGCCTTCAAGCAGGCGTTCATCGCGGGGGGCGGCGCGATCGCCGACCATGGCCGCATCGCCGCCAACCTCAATGACTACGGCCCCACCCTAAAGCCCCTGCTGGGGATTACCGCCGCCGAAGCGCGTAATCGCTCGCTGGCAGAAATCGGCATTGCCGCGGAGTTAGAGGCCGCTCCGCGCAGCGACGTCGACGTGGTGTTCCTCGCCCTGCGCGGCAAGCAGGCACGGCTGGTGATGCCGCAATTGCGCTTCCTCAACGGCGGCACCCTGCCCGTGTTCGCCTTGGCCGCAGCGACCGACGCCGGCCTCGCTGAGATGGGCCGCGTGCGCGTCTGCGATGTGCCTTGGCGGCAGGACGGCAACACCCTTGACACCCTGCGCGAGCGCCTATCCACCACTAATCCTCGCGGGCCGGATACCCAACGCTTATTCGCGCTCGGCTTTGATGCCTACCAGCTCGCCATCCAACGCTTGCAGACCGCCACCGTCGCAGATGGCAGCCGCTTGCTCTCTGGCCTCACGGGCAACTTGGTGTTGCAACAGGGCAGCGCGCAACGGCAACTCGCCTGCCAGCCCAGCAAGCCCTTGCGCGCCGATGAGGGCGAGCCAATCCGCAAGCCACCAGCGCCTAAGCCGGTCGCAGCCAGTGGCGCGGAGGCCAGCACGCCGAGTAATCCCAGCGCCAACGCCGTAAGGCCGACGACGAATGCCACGAGCAGCAGCAGCGGCGGCAGCCCGGCGACTGCGCGCGGCAGCTCTAGCAGTGCCGCGGCAAGCACCAAACCGGCGACGAGCAGCGCGCCCAAGCCGTCCGCCACTGCGCCCGTCAAACCGGCGTCGCCCCCGGCGCAAGCACCTGCGGCGACCTCCAGCACCAAGCCCGCGCCCAAGCCCGCTGCTAGCCCCGCGCCGGTGGCCACCGCGCCCGGCAGCACCGCAGTCAAAGCCCCACTCAAAGGCAAGGCTGCCGCACCGGCCGCCGTCAGCCAGCCCATTGAGGCGATCCCGATCAAGCCGTGAGCCTGCTCCAGCGCCTCCTAGCGACGGAGCGTGGCGCCTCAGCCGAGGACCAAGCGCTCGCGTTTTTGCACCAGCAGGGCTTGCGGGCCTTGGCGCGCAACTGGCGCGCTAAGGGCGGCGAGCTAGACCTCGTCATGCTGCATGGAGCGGTGCTGGTGTTTGTCGAGGTGCGCGCCAGAAGCTCCGCTCAGTTCGGCGGTGCACTGGCTAGCATCACGCCGACCAAGCGCCAGCGCATCGTCCACGCCGCCCAGCAATTTCTCGCAGCTCATCCGCAGCACGCCGAGCGCGAAGCCCGCTTCGACGTGGTTTGCTTGGACGGCGGTGCTGCCCCACAGTGGCTGCCCGCTGCATTTGATTAGCCCTAAAGCCATGAGCACACCTGCACTAGCCCGCATCCACGCCCACTTTGCTGCCAGCATCGCCTGCAAAACCGCGACTTTGGCGGCGATGGACCAAGCCATCGTGCAAGCCATTACCCTGCTCGCGACGCGCCTCTCAGCAGGCAACAAGGTTCTGGCCTGCGGCAACGGCGGCTCGGCGGCCGATGCCCAGCACTTTGCCGCTGAGCTGGTTGGCCGCTTCGAGCGCGAGCGCCGCGAGCTGCCCGCGATTGCGCTCACTACCGACTCCTCCCAGCTCACCGCCATCGCCAACGATTACGGCTACGAGCAGGTATTTGCTAAGCCGGTGCGGGCTCTGGGCCGCGCCGGCGACGTGCTGCTTGCCATATCCACCTCGGGCAATTCGCCCACCGTGCTGAGGGCGATGGAAGCTGCTCAGGCGCAGGGCATGGCGGTCATCGCCTTCACCGGCAAAGACGGTGGTGCGGCGGCCAAACTCCTGCGCGAGGGCGACGTGGAATTGCGCGCTGCCAGCGACGTCACGGCGCGTATTCAAGAGGTGCATCTGGTGTTTCTGCACTGCCTCTGCGATGGCATCGACGAAGCCATGTTTGGCGCGACAGCGTCGGCATGAACCCACTCAGCGCCGCCCAACAAGCGGCACTCAGGGCGGCACTCCCCGAGGGGCTAGTCCACTTCGACGCCGCGACTTGCCACAGCTACGGCTACGACAACTCGCGCCTGCACGCCACCCCGCAGGCGGTCGCCTTTGTCACTGAACACGCACAGGTGCTGAGCGTGGTGCGCGCCTGCAACGCGCTGGGCTTAGCCATCACCGCGCGCGGCCGTGGCACCAACACCACCGGGGCTAGCGTGCCAACTGCCGGTGGCGTGGTGCTGAGCTTGGAGCGCATGGGCCGCATCCTAGAGTTCCGGCCTGAGGATCGCCTGCTGCGCGCCGAGGCCGGTGCGCTCAACAGCGCAGTGCAAGCCGCAGCAATGCCTGCCGGATTGTTCTGGCCGCCCGACCCCACCAGCGCGGGGTTTTCCACCATCGGCGGCAATCTCGCCTGCGGTGCCGGCGGTCCGCGCGCGGTCAAATACGGAACGGCCAAGGACGCGGTGCTCGGCCTGCGCGCCGTGACCGGCGATGGCCGCGAGATCAAGACGGGTGCTACCACCACCAAAAGTGTGGTCGGCTACGACCTCACCCGCCTGCTAATCGGCAGCGAAGGCACGCTGGCGGTGATCACCGAAGCCACGCTCAAGCTCACACCGCTGCCCGCCCAGCGCCGCCTGCTGCGTGCCAGCTATACCGACACCGCCGCCGCCGCCCGCGCCGTCGCGCGCCTCATGGGCCAGCCGCAAATTCCATCCGCCTGCGAGTATTTGGATGGCCAAGCCATTGCCCTGGCCGAGGCCTACCAAGCCACCGGGGTGCCCCAAGGCGCTGGCGCGGTGCTGCTGATTGAGGCCGATGGCGACGTCAGCACCCTGCCCGCTGCGGTCGCCGCCATCTCCACTGCCGCGAGCGGCGATGGCCTCATCGAACTCGCCACCGCAACCACGCCTGAGCAAGCCGAGCAACTCTGGGCCTGCCGCAAAGCGCTCTCACCGTCCTTGCGCAAACTCGCCCCGAAGAAAGTCAACGAGGACGTCGTAGTGCCGGTCTCGCGCCTGCCGGAACTGGTGGCGGGTGTCGGCAAGCTGGGCAAAGAACACGGCCTACAAATCGTCTGCTTCGGCCACGCCGGCAACGGCAATCTGCACGTCAACATCCTCGCCAACCCCGACAAGGCCGAAGACCTGCTGCGCATCGAGCGCTGCCTGCACGGCGTGTTCCGGCTCACCTTGGACTTAGAAGGCAGCATCAGCGGCGAGCACGGCGTGGGTCTTGCCAAGCGCGATTACGTCGGCTGGGAAATCGCCGGTGACACCTTGGCGCTGATGCGCCAGATCAAAGCCCAGTTCGACCCATCTGGCCTGCTCAACCCCGGCAAGGCACTGCCGCTGTTGTAGTCGCGCCTCTGGCGTGTCGCCTATTGATACGCCCGCGCTTCAATCATCCGGCGGCGCATTTCTGCCACGGCAGCAGCCATGCCGATGAAGGCGGCGCGGGCGACGAGTGCGTGGCCGATGTTGAGCTCCACAATCGGCGCGATGGCCGCAACTGGCCCCACGTTTTCAACCGTGAGTCCGTGGCCGGCGTGCACTTCAAACCCGCCTTCTTGGGCGATCTGGGCAAAGTTCGCCATCGCGGAGAGCTCGGCCATGCGCTCGGCATCGCTGGTCGCATCGGCATAGCGGCCAGTGTGAATTTCTAGCTGCGGCGCGCCGGTTTTGACCGCGGCCTGCAATTGCTTGGCGTCCGCGTCGATGAATAAGGCGGTGACGATGCCGGCATCGCCCAAACGCTGGCAGGCAGATTTAATCGCGGCGAGATTGCCAACGACATCTAAGCCACCCTCCGTGGTTTTTTCTTCGCGCTTTTCAGGCACCAAGCAGACGAATTTAGGCTTGGCTTTGAGCGCGAAGGCCACCATCTCCTCAGTCACCGCCATCTCCAAATTGATGGGCGCTGGGCAGCGGGCGATGGCGCGCAGGACGTCGTGGTCCTGAATGTGGCGGCGGTCTTCGCGCAGGTGCACGGTGATCGAATCGGCCCCCGCGCTAATCGCTACCAATGCGGCTTCTACTGGGTCTGGGTACACCGTGCCGCGCGCCTGGCGCAGAGTCGCGATGTGATCGACGTTGACGCCGAGGCGAATCTTTTCAACCACGTTGGATGCTCCTACTTCACCACTCGGAGGTGGGCGCGGCCCCTAGGCTTGGGCGGTTCTGGGTCGTCATCGGAGCTACCCGTGGGCGCTTGCGGCTCGCCCTCGGGTTTCGCGTCAGGCTCATTGCGGGAGGCAACTTGCAGATGTGCGCCGCGACGCTCGACAGGTTGGCTGGCCGGTGCTGCGGCGGGCTCCGCAACCTCGACTTCGCCAAACACCACGCCTTCGCCGTTCTCACGCGCAAACACGGCCAGGATGGAGCCACTGGGCATCACCACATCAAACGGGCGGCCACCGAAGCGGGCCGAGAACCACATCGGCTCTTGATCCAAGTGCAGGCTCTGCACGGCCATCGGCGAGAGGTTCAGGGTGATGCGACCCTCTTTCACAAACTGCTGCGGCACGCTCACGCCAGGGGCGTCAGCGGCGACGACCACATGCGGCGTGTAATTGTTATCGACCGCCCACTCATAAATCGCGCGGATCAAATACGGCCGCCGTGACTTGCTCGGTTCCGCCATGCTCATTCCTTCAGGTAGGCGAGCACTGCCTTGCGCTTTGCCAGCCGCTCCAAGTAAGCCAAGCTGGGCTCGGGCAGTGCGATCTTCATTTGTAAAACTGCTTTGAACCAAACCACCCATGCTGCATCCGCTTGCGAATACTCAGCCCCAGCAAAGTAGGCGCGCGACGGGAACCAGCGCGCGGATTCAGTCACCAACTGGGCGAGGTAGGCCTTGTCTTTAGCACTCGCCTTGGGCGCAGTCGCCGCTTTGACGGCAGGAAACAACTCAACGGCGAAGCGATCTAGCACCATTCGGACGCGGGCGCGTCCTGCGGGGTCGGTCGGCAATAGGCGCGGATGCGGGAAGCGCTCGTCGAGGTATTCCGCAATCACCCGCTCGCCGGTGATCATGACCTCGCGCTCTACCAGGGCCGGCAAGCGACCTTCTGGGTTAATCACCAAGAGGTCTTCGTTGGCCTTGGTGCCTGATACTTTGACTAAACGCGAGTCATCAACATCTTTCTCGCGGAACAACAAGCAAACCCACTGCTCCCACGACCCTGAGCCTGCGTACAGCGTTAACGCTGCTGTCGCTGCGGGCTTGAGCGGTGGACGGGAGCGGCGAATCACGAGCCGGTGCCAGTGGGGTACCGATTCGCGATTCGCACGAGGGAGGACATTACTTGACGTCCTTCCAGTATTCCTTATTCAGCAGCCATGCCAATACAAAGAACACGGAGAGGAAGGCTAAGACCTTCCAACCCAAGGCTTGGCGCTCGTTACGGATGGGCTCGGCGGCGTAGACCATGAAGTTGGTCAGGTCCGCCGTGAACTTGCGGTACTCAGACGGCGTCATTGAACCCTGCTGCACCAGTTCAAACTGCTCGGCACCGTGGCTACCGGCGGCCTCGCCCTCTTTGTGCTCGATCTTCTTCTGGAAGCCTTGCAGCTCCCACAAAACGTGCGGCATGGAAGCACCCGCCAGCACGGTGTTGTTCACGCCCAAGGGGCGGGAGGCGTCGAGGTAGAAGCCGTTGAGGTAGCTGTAGACCCAAGCTGGGCCACGCGAGCGCGCGGTGAGGCTCAAGTCGGGCGGCGGTGCGCCAAACCAATCGGCGGATTCCTTCGGCATAGCGACGAACATCTGGTCGCCCAGCTTCTCGCCGTCGGTGAGGAAGTTCTTAGTCACCATGTCTTCGGTGAGGCCAAGGTCTTCGCCCATGCGGTTGTAGCGCAGGTACTTGAGCGAGTGGCAACCCGAGCAGTAGCCCTTAAAGGCCGCAGCACCACGCTGTAAGGACGCGGCGTTACCAGTATCGACGCGGAATTCCAGCAGATTGGCGGATCCCCCAGCAGCTTCTGCCGTTGGAGCCGTCATCAGGGCGAGAGCCGCGACCGCTGGTGCGAGCAACCCGGTAAAAATCCCACCAATACGCTTAGTGAGCTTCATAGGTCACACGCTCCGGAACAGGTTTGGTCTTTTCCATCTTGGTGTAGATGGGCATGAGGAAGAAGAACAGGAAGTAAACGATGGTGCCGATTTGTGACACCAGTTTGCCGATTGGGCTAGGCGGCTGCATGCCGTAGTAGCTGAGTGCAATGAAAGCGACGGTGAACAGTGCCAAGGCGATCTTGGAGAGCATGCCCTTGTAGCGAATGCTCTTCACCGGCGAGCGGTCGAGCCAAGGCACGAAGAAAATCACCAGCACCGCACCGAACATCACGATAACGCCGGGGAGTGCGGAGCCAAACAGTGGCGGGGTTGCGCGCAACATGGCGTAGAAGCTGCCGAAGTACCAAGCTGGGGTGATGTGCTCAGGCGTTGCCAGAGCATTTGCGGGCGTGAAGTTCGGCTTCTCAAGGAAGTAACCACCACCGTCTGGTGCCCAGAAAATCAGGCCGCAGAAGATGATCAGGAAGCCAGCCACGCCGACCACGTCATGCACGGTGTAGTAGGGGTGGAAGCCGATGCCGTCCAGAGGCTTGCCCTTGGCGTCCTTAAACTTCTTGATGTCCACGCCGTCGGGGTTGTTGGAGCCAACTTCGTGCAGGGCAATCAAGTGCGCGACCACGAGGCCCACGAGCACGAAGGGCAGCGCAATGACGTGCAAGGAGAACAGGCGGTTCAAGGTGGCGTCAGCGGGGACGTAATCGCCCTGCACCCAGACCACGATGTCGGGGCCGATGACGGGCACGGTACCAAACAGGCTGATGATCACCTGCGCACCCCAATAGCTCATGTTGCCCCAAGGCAGCACGTAGCCGCAGAAGGCTTCGGCCATCAGCACCAAGAAGATCAGAGAGCCGAAGATCCAGATCAACTCGCGTGGCTTCTGGTAGCTCCCGTACATGAGGCCGCGGTACATATGCAGGAACACGACGATGAAGAAGGCCGATGCGCCGGTGGAGTGCATGTAGCGGATTAGCCAGCCCCAATCGACGTCACGCATGATGTATTCGACGGAGTCGAAAGCACCTTCTGCGGTGGGTTTGAAGTGCATGGTCAGCACGATGCCGGTCAACAATTGGTTGACCAACACCAGCATGGCGAGCGAGCCGAAGAAGTACCAGAAGTTGAAGTTCTTCGGGGCGTAATACTCGGTGAGGTGGTCGCGCCAGAGCTTGGTGGCCGGGAACCGGTCATCAATCCAGCCCATGAAGCCGGTGGTTTTATAAGGGTTGGGAACAATCGCCATGAGTGGCAACTCCGTGGAGAAGAATTCTTTAGGCGGTGGGGTCGACGCCGATCGTCAGCGTGTTGCCAACGACGTTGTGCGGCGGGACGGCCAAATTGACAGGAGCGGGCGAGCCATTGAAGACGCGGCCGGAGAAGTCGAACTTGGAGCCGTGGCAGGGGCAGTAAAAACCGCCTTGCCAGTCGGGCATGATGTCCGGAGCGGGGGATTCTGGGCGGTAGGCTGGGATACACCCTAAGTGGGTGCAAGAGCCAATCATCACCAACACTTCTGGGTTGATGGCGCGCGCCTCACCCTTGATGTAGGCGGGTTGGTCCGCACTGGTGGACTCAGGATCCGTGAGCTTGGCGGCGACCTTAGACAAGGTGGCGAGCATCTCCGGCGAGCGGCGCACGACCCAGATGGGTTTGCCGCGCCAGATGACGCTGATCTTTTGGCCCATCTCCACCGTGGCGAGGTCCACGGTAGCGGGCGCGCCTGCGGCCTTGGCCTTAGCGCTCGGGCGCAGTGAGGCCAAAATCGGCCAAACCACGGCTGCACCGCCGATAACACCCATACCGGTGGTGGCGAGGGCTAAGAAACGGCGGCGGCTGGTGTCCACGCCTTCAGTGCTCATGTAAGTAACAACCTCGTCGCGAGAGAGAATGATCAGGATGGAGGCTGCAAAGCACCACGCCGCGCACGGCATTGGCTATTGAAGTGCTCCCTAACTCAAGAAGTATAACGGCGGAGGCCGCAGACCGTCACGGGATTTTCATCCTTTGCTGACGCTCTACAGCCCCATTTCGCCCGACTAAAACTGATATTTGGCGAAGATTTGCAGGTAATCGCGATCTTGGAGGTTATTTGCCAAGCCAGCACCGCTGAACCAGGTGTAGCCAGGGGTGAGCGAGAGAGCCGACTTGTAGCGAATCTCAAAGTTGATCGTCGCGGTCTTGCGGCCCTGCACAAAGTTGACGTCCAAAGGTGCGGGCGCGGTGCCGTTGACGTCGTGCTGCCAGATGATCATCGGCTGGAAGCTGATACCGGGCAGCACGCTCTCGTAGCGAATCAGGCTAATGATGCGGTAGCCCCAGCTGAACTTATCGGGGTAGAGCTCTAAATCCGCTTGGGTGGGGTTAAAGCGCAAGCCGTCTGGGCCGAAGGAGCAGGTCGGGTTGAGCGAGCAGGCTTGGCGCGAGCGATCAGCACCCGTGCCGTCGGCACCGGCGCTGGCGTGGGTCATGGTGCCGGGGGCATCAAATTGCAGAACATCTAGTGCGGGCATGCCGGGCACCCAGATGGCACCGACTTCTAACAGGTTGAGGATTTGGTCTGCGCCAATCACGTTCAGGCGGTCGGTTGCCCCCAAGACTTGGGTGGCACCAAAGCCAAACTGGTAGACCTCCATCTCCTCGTAGCCACGGATGTAGCCGGGGTTTTTGCTGTTGTAGGGCAGATTGGGGTCGGTGTTCGGGTTCTCGCCCACGCCAAAGCCGCGATAGGCCGAAACAAAGCTGGGGAAGGCGCGGGCGGAACCGGTACCAGCACCGACCAAGAGATCGAAGGTGTCGTTGTAGCCACCTTTGGTGCCTGCAGCGTCGATCACCCAATCGCTGGAGCCATAGACCATGGTGCCGCCGGTGACGGGGTCGGTGCCGATGCCACCAACCGGCAAGGCGATAGGAAGTGGAAGTGGGATTGGACCATTCCCCGTGCCTTCGCAGGGGCGATCCCGCGTGGGGTCGCCGGTGTTCAGGGTTTGCAAGTGGCAACGGGTGAGGGTGGGACCATAAGCAGCGAAGAAGAGGTCTTCTAGATCGACCTGTAGTGGCAGCTTCGGACGGTAAGAAACTTCGCCCTGAATTGAGAAATCGCCCAAGGTGGTGTTGAACGAGAGCCCGTACATCTGAATGTTTTCGGGGTACTCGAACTGCAATCGCGCGGTGTCGAACAGAATCGGATCGCTGGTGGCACCTTCCGGATCGTTCCTAGGCATGTGCAGGATGGGTAAATCTGGGCAATCTGCCAAAAATTGCAGCGTAGAACGCGCGTCGCGGCCGCAGCCGGGCGTGGCGGCATAGACGCTGATCATCGGCAGCTTGGAGTGGTAGTTCATGGCGTACACGCCAAGCTCGGTGCCGTTGTTGAGCCACTCAGCGAAGTACTTGAACGAGAGCCCGAATTGGTTGGTCAGGCCCCATTTCTTGGGTTCGTTGTCGCGCAGGCGCTGGACCCGAAGACTGGTGTTGGTGAGCCCAGAAAGCGAGTTATCCAACAAAAACCCGACGCCGTCTTGGTCTTCAGGGGCTCCGCCGAAGGCGTTGGTGATGAAGTCACCCGCGTTATCCGTGCCCAAATCCGCAAAGGAGAGAAAACTGCCCTTGCCGGGGATTTCCACGGGCTGCCATTGGAACTGGTAGTAACCCTCTGCCGTGAAGTTCTCGAAGGGCTGCATGCTCAGGTAGAGCGAGGCCTGCGGGGTGAAGACTTCTTCCACCGCAAAACCGACGCGGGTGAAGTTATTGGCGTTGACCGGTTGGGCCTGATTGAT
>CAZHTI010000007.1:18670-19728 GCA_964535755.1 uncultured Salinisphaerales bacterium
GCAGCACCTTGCAAGCCCAAGGTTCCAGCCGCAATCCAGATGCAACGGCTTAGTGGCCGCACCATTTTCGACATACTCAACTCCTCTCTCGTTACGCAAGTTCTGGCCGATTTTTAAGGCCTTGATTAGGTGTCTTTCAACGCATCCTGCGCCGTGTGTGCCGCTCCTTGTGCGCTATGACGCTGAAGCGCTGAAGTTCATGCACCGACATTCATCGCAAGGTAACAGTCTGTAGTAATCGGCAGCAACCGGTTAGTGCCTGCTTTGGCGAGAAAAACCCATGGGGCTTAAGGAACAGTAGGGGCGAGGCATGACTCGCCCTACGCATGCTCAGAGGCGGCCATGACCAATCATTACCCATGGTGGCAGGCCAGAGTCTGGCTGTGGTTGATGGCCACCGGCGGCGGTGGCTCGCGGTGGCAGCGGCTATCCGCCAAGGGGCAGCGTGCTGCGAAGGGGCAGCCAGCGCTCCGCTCGCCCCGCCGCGGCGGCTGGCCAGCGATGGTCACCAAGGGCTGCGCCGATTTGCGCCCCAAACTCGGTCGGCAGGCAATCAGTGCCTGGGTGTAGGGGTGTCTGGGCGATCGCAGAATCGCGGCGGTGGGCCCCTGCTCCATCATCTGGCCGCCGTAGAGCACCAGCACGGAATCAGCCACCTGCTGCACCACGCCTAAGTCGTGGGAGATGATGATCAGGCTCAGCCCTAAGTCCCGCCGCAACTGCGCGAGTAGCTCCAGCAGCCGCGCTTGCACCGTGGCATCGAGCGCGGTGGTGGGTTCATCGGCAATCAATAACTCCGGCTCTGCCATCAACATCATCGCGAGCAGCACGCGCTGGCGCAGGCCGCCGGAAAGCTCGTGCGGGTACTGCCGCAGGCGGCGGGCGGCTTCGGAGACCTCCACGGCTGCCAACAGCCGCAAGGCTTCGGCGCGGGCGGCAGCTTGGCTCATCCCCCCGCGCAACACAGCCATCTCCGTCATCTGCTGGCCGATTTGCAGATAGGGGTTGAGGCTGCTCATCGGGTCTTGGAACACCATGGCGATGCGCCTGCCGCGCAG
>CAZHTI010000007.1:19828-22382 GCA_964535755.1 uncultured Salinisphaerales bacterium
GGTTGAGGCTGCTCATCGGGTCTTGGAACACCATGGCGATGCGCCTGCCGCGCAGGCCCGACCAAGCGTCGCCGCTGCCCTTGAGCAAATCCACACCGGCATAGCGAATTTGCCCACTGAGCTGGGCGGCGGTCGGTAGCAAGCCCATCAGCGCCAGTGCGGTTTGGCTCTTGCCTGAGCCGCTCTCGCCGACTAGCCCTAAGCTCGCGCCGCGTGCCAGCTCAAAGCTCAAACCCTGCACAACCGGCAGCCAAGTGCCGCCAGAGTCGGGGTAGGCGATGGCCAAATTGCTGACTTCCAGCAGCGGCGCTGCGGGGCTTATACCGTTCATGCGCGGCTGCCCCAAAGGTCGCGCAGGCCATCACCAATCAGGTTGAAGGCGAGCAGCGTCAGCGCCATCGCAGTAGCAGGACAAATCAGCGCCCACGGGGTGGAGCGCATGTCGCGCGCGCCTTCGTTAATGAGCGCGCCCCAACTGGTGGCGGGCTCCTGGATGCCTAAGCCCAAGAAGCTCAGAAAGCTCTCGGCCAGAATCACCTGCGGGATGATGAGGGTGGCGGAGACCAGCACCACGCCGAGCAAATTGGGCAGGATGTGGACGCAGAGGATGCGCGCCCTGCCCTCGCCTGCCACCTGTGCTGCGGCGACGAACTCGCGCTCACGCAGCGCCATGGCCTGCCCGCGCACGATGCGCGCCATGTCCAGCCAGTAAATCGCGCCAATCGCGACAAACACCAAGACCAGCGAGCGGCCTAAAAGCACCATCAGCAGAATCACCAAAAACAAGAACGGCAGGGCGTAGAGCACGTCCACCGTGCGCATCATCCATGCGTCCACCTTGCCGCCGACCACCCCGGCAATCGCGCCCCAGAGCACGCCGATCACTAGGGCGACGGCGGTGGCGGCGAGGGCGACCGAGAGCGAAATGCGGCCGCCTTCCAGCGTGCGGACGAAGACATCGCGGCCAAGTGAGTCGGTGCCAAACCAGTGCCCACCGATGCTGCTGGGCGCTAGGCCCCAAGTGCCGTCGAAGTCGATGGTGTCGGCGTCGTGTGGCGATAGCAGCGGCCCTAGGACCACTAGGAGCGTCAGCACGGCGAGCAGCAATAGACCGACCGTGAGGCCCGGGTGTTGCCTTAGGTTGCGGATCAAGCCTGCGGCGCTCATCGGATCCGCAGCCTCGGGTCTAGCCAGCCATAGGCCAAGTCCACCAAAAAATTCGCGAGCAGGATGAGCGCGCCATAGACCGCGACCACGCCCAGCACCAAGGTGTAGTCGCGGTTGAGCGCGCCCTGCACGAAGTAGCGGCCCACACCCGGCAGATCAAAGATTTGCTCGACCACCACCGAGCCGGTCAGCAGTGCTGCGGTGGTCGGCCCAAGGTAGCTCAGCAGCGGCAGCAGCGCGGGCTTAAGCGCGTGGCGCAGCAGCACCTGTGCCGGCGATAAACCCTTGGCGCGGGCGGTGCGGATGAAGGGGGCGTCCAGCACTTCTAGCAGGCTGGCGCGCAGCAGTCGGGCGATGGCCGCTACCTGCGGCAGCGCGAGTGCGACCACCGGCAGCAGCAGGTCCGCGGGGCGGCCCTCGACCCAGCCACCCGCTGGCAGCCAGCGCAGGGCAATCGCAAACAGCAGCACCAATAGCGGGGCAACGACATAGCTGGGGACGGAGACGCCGAGCAAGGCCAAGCTCATTAGTCCGTGGTCGGGCCAGCGGTGCCGCCAGCGGGCCGCAGCGGTGCCAATCGCCACGCCGAGCACCAGCGACAGCAGCAGGGCGAGCAGCCCGAGCGGGATCGATACCGCCAAGCCTTTGGTGATCAGGCTCTCGACTTGGGTGCCGCTGTACTGGAAGGACGGGCCGAAATCGCCCCGCAGCAGGCCGCCCATATAGCTCAGATATTGCTGGTGCAATGGCGCGTCGAGTTGGTACTCAGCGCGCAGGGTTTGCTCAATTTCAGGCGGCAGGGCGCGCTCGCGGTCGAAGGGCCCACCGGGGGCTAGGCGCAGCAGGAAGAAGGTCAGCGTCAGTAGCACCAAGAGGGTCGGCAGGCTGCTCAGCAAGCGCTTGAAGGCGAAGGCAAACATGGACTAGCGCGCCCGCGCTGCAAGGGATAAATCCTTGCTGTAGTGGTAGTCCATGGGGTTGTCCTGCCAGCCCTGCACCCAAGGTTTGACCAGGTGTTTGCTGACGTAGGTGTAGATCGGCAGCACCGGGGTTTCTGCCAGCACCATGCGCTCAGCTTGCTCGAGCAGCGCGCGGCGGCGGCTGGCATCCGCCTCCTGCGCGGCCTGCGCCAGCAGGGCATCGTAGGCGGGCGCTTGCCAGCCAGAATCATTCTGCCCGTGCGTGGAATGCAGGATGTCGGTGAAGCTGGAAGCATCGTTGTAGTCGGCAATCCAGCTGCTGCGGAAGATTTGCGTCACCTGCCGCAGATTGCGGTTGTTGATGAAGACCTTGAACTCCTCGTTGATGAGTTCCGTCTGCACGCCCAGCCACTGCTTCCACATCGCGGCGACGACCACGGCAATCCGCCGGTGCCCCTCATTGGTGT
>CAZHTI010000007.1:22482-43459 GCA_964535755.1 uncultured Salinisphaerales bacterium
TGCTTCCACATCGCGGCGACGACCACGGCAATCCGCCGGTGCCCCTCATTGGTGTTGAAGCGCAGCTGCAACTTGAGCGGCTTTTTAGCGGAATAGCCCGCCTCCGCGTAGAGCTTGCGCGCCAAGGCTAGGCGCTGGGCGCGGCTCCAGCCGGCCCACTGCGGCCGTTGCGGGCTGTAGTCCAGCACGCCGGGCGGCACATAGCTGTAGGCGGGCAGTGCCACCCCGTGCATGACCTTGTTGACGATGACCTCGCGGTCCACCGCCAGCGAGAGTGCTAGGCGCAACTTGGCATTGCCGGCGAACGGTGGCTTGCTGACGTTGATGCCGTAGTAGTAGCTGCCAAGGTAGGGGGCGATGCGCAACTCTGAGCCAAATTGCGCGCGTATCCACGGCGCTTGCTGGACGGGAATCTCAGCGGTGATGTCCAGCTCGTCGGCTCGGTAACGGGCGAGCTCGGTGCCGGAGTCTTCAGTCGGGTGGTAATCGACGAGGGCGATGCGCGTCGCGGCGTGGTTCCAGTAATGCGGGTTGCGCGCAAGCCGTACCCGCGCCTGCTCGCGCCATTCGACGAGCTGGTAAGCCCCATTGCTGATCAGCTTGCCGGGGCGGGCGAAGTGCTTGCCATGCAGCGCGAGACTGGCGCGATGGATCGGGAAAGTGCTGGCGTGGGTCAGCAGGCCCAGCAAGTAGGGCGTGGGTGCGGCGAGGCGTATCTCTAGGCGCTGCGCATCGAGCGCTTGCACACCTAAGTCAGTCGATGGGCGCTGCTTCTTCAGCACCGCATCAGCACCTGCTATCGGCAGCAGCATTTGCGCGAAGGCTGAGCCCGTCGCTGGGTCGATTGAGCGTTGCAAGCCCGCCACAAAATCCGCAGCGACGACGGTGTCACCATTGCTCCAGCGGGCGTTGCGCCGGAGCTGGAAGACGTAGCGCAGGCCATCCGCAGAGACCTCCCAGCGCTCGGCGGCAGCGGGCACGACTTGGCCGGTCGGCGAGAAGCCGGTGAGCCCCTCGTAGAGATCACGCACGATGTTGGCGCTGGAGACCCCCTCGGAGCGATGCGGGTCTAGGGTTTCTGGCTCGTTGCCATTGCCGATGCGCAGGTGCTGCGGAGCCTGGGCGGAGACTGCTTTGGCAACCGCGACACAGGGTGCCAACACCGCCAGCAGCAGCGCCAGCAAAAGCCCAGTGGCCGTAGGGTGTTGGCGGCTGCGCGCCATGCCTAGCCTAGTTTCAATCGCCGCCGATGAGCGCTCACGCTCACCACCACGACGCCCAGCAAAATTACCGCCGTGCCGATGGCGTGGGTGAGCGAGAACGGCTCGCCTGCCAGCCAGCAGCCCAAGCCCACCGCCACTGCGGGGTTGACGTAGGCATAGGTGCCAAGCAGCGCCGGCGTGGTGTTATGCACGAGCCAGAAGTAGGCCATGTAGCCAATGATGCTGCCGAACACGGCAAGGTAGGCCATCGCCCACCAAGCCTGCGCATTCCAAGCCCAGCGGGCGGGCTCGCCACCAGCGACCCCTATCCCGGCCATCAAAATGCTGGCAATGCCCATCTGCAAAGCGGCGGTCACGGCAGGCGACGACGACACCGGATTGCGCCGCGAATAGATGCTGCCGCCAGCCCAGAGCATGGGCGAGACAATCAAGGCGATGTAGGCACCGATGGGCCCAGCGCGGGCGCTCAAGCCATCGCCCACCAAAACCGCGACGCCGAGGAAACCCAGTATCAGGCCCACCCAAGTCCAGCCCGCCAAGCGCTCACCGCGCTGGCCTAAGGTGCCGAACCAGGCCATCCACAGTGCGGAGGTGGCGACCATCAAGGCCGCTTGGCCGGAGGCCACCCACTGCTCGCTCCACGTCACCAGACCATTGGCACCGGCGAGCAGCAAAGCGCCGGTGATGGCAATGACCTTCCACTCATGCAGGTTTTTGGGGAAGGCCAAGCCCCGCGCTTTGGCCCAGACCAGCATCACTGCACTCGCCACCGCGAAGCGAATCGAGGCAAACAGGTACGGGGGTGCGACCTCTACCCCGTAGCGAATCGCGAGGTAGGTCGACCCCCAGACCACATAGACAATCAGCAGCGCCAACCAGACTTGGCGCATCGGCACTGCGGCGGATTTCAGCTCAGGAACAGCGAATGCTTGGTCGAGGTTGCGCATCCGCCATTGTCGCCTGCGCTGCAGGCGCTTGCTTGGGGATTAGTGGCCCTAACCCGCGAACACGGGGTAGTCGGTGTAGCCGTCGGCACCGCCGCCGTAGAGGCGGCCAAAATTAACGGCATTGAGCGGCGCGTTTTGGGCGAAGCGGCTGACCAAGTCCGGGTTGGCGATAAAGGCTTTGCCATAGACGATGGCATCGGCGAGGCCGGAGGCGATGGCCGCCTCGCCGCTCTCTTGGGTAAAGCCACCATTGAGCAGCAGCGGGCCTTTGAAGTGCTCGCGTGCGCGTGCCGCCAAGGCGAGCTCATCGGGGCGGTCGTGCTGGTCGTGGCGCACTTCAAAGTGGCCCAAACCGCGCTGGTTGAAGGCTTTGGCGAGATATTCCACCAGCGCAGTTGGGTTGGAATCAGCCATGTCATTAAAGGGCACCAGGGGCGAGATGCGCACGCCGACGCGGTCGGCACCCAGCACCGCACTGGCAGCATCGACGACCTCCAAGAGCAGCCGCGCGCGGTTCTCCAAGCTGCCGCCGTAGCGGTCGCTGCGGTCGTTTTGGCTATCGCGCAGGAACTGATCCAACAGGTAGCCGTGCGCGCCGTGGATCTGGACGCCGTCAAAGCCCGCCGCCTTGACCCGCTCAGCCGCTTGAGCAAACAGGCTGACGATGCCGGGGATTTCCTCGGTCGCCAATGCTCTCGGGGTCTCGTAGGGCTCAGCACCCTTGGGCGTGTGGGTGGTTTCGTTGCGGATCGCCTTGGCACTGCTGCTGATCGGCTGCACGCCGTTGATGCTGGAATGCGCGGCGCGGCCTGGGTGCCAAATCTGCATGGCGATGCGGCCGCCCTTGGCATGCACGGCATCGACGACTTGCTTCCAGCCTTGCATGGTGGCGTCGTTAAAAATGCCGCCTTCGCCTTGGAAGGCGCTGGCATCTTCAGCGACCATGCTGCACTCGGTGATGATCAGCCCAGCTTCGGCGCGTTGGGCGTAGTACTCGGCCATCAACGCGTTGGGGATGTGGCTAGCTCCGGCGCGCACGCGCGTCAGCGGGGCCATCACGAGGCGGTTGAGGAGATGCAATGCGCCGAGTTGCAGCGGGCTGTGAAGGCTAGGCATACAAAAATCCTGAAAGGTCTTGGGCGGTCAAGCCTTCATTCTGCGGTGCTCTTGCCGACAAGCAAGACAAATGTTTAGCCGCCAAGAGTGGGATTTTTTGAAGGGTCTTCGGCTGCTAGGTAGTACCAACGGCCATCCTCGCGACAAAAGCGGCTGAGCTCTTCCAAGCGCTCTGCACGCGCCCCGCCCTCGCGGTAGCGCGCGACAAACCGTACCCAACCGACCTCCGCGACGGGCGCGGGTGCCGCC
Organism: uncultured Salinisphaerales bacterium; assembly: GCA_964535755.1. Lineage (GTDB taxonomy): Bacteria > Pseudomonadota > Gammaproteobacteria > Nevskiales > Nevskiaceae > Stagnimonas. The sequence continues at coordinate 26,018 of CAZHTI010000007.1, forward strand.
TTGATGCTGAGCCCCAGCCAGCGGGTGCCAGCGCTCACATCCAAAACGCTTGGCCGCGTGCTGCTGTGCCAAGTCGCCAGTAGATAGTCTTTAAGCGCAAAGGCATAGGCGCTGTAGCGCGAGCGCATCAGGGCCTCAGGTGTGGGTGCGGGCGCACCTTGGTGCCAAGGCGCGCAGCAGCGCGCGTAAGGCTGGCCGCTGTCGCAGGGGCAGGCGACGGCATTGGGGGGTTTTTGGGGCATGGGGAGCGACGGGCAGTAAACTGTGCGCGGCAAAAAATAAGCCGCGCACACCACGATTAGGGATTCTCCACTATGGCCGATCACGCCGAGCGCTTCTTCCACCACTTCGTCGCGGAACTGAAAGCTAAGGGCTACCGCGCCGACCAAGCGCAGCAATGGTTGTGGCGGCCGCGTGCGGTGGCTGACCTCGCCATCACCGGTGCCGCGCGCGACCGCGACTTAAGCAAGTTGGCGCTGGACGCCAGCACCTTCGAGCAGGTCTGGCAGGCAACTCCTGCGGCGGAGGCGGGCGCGATCCCCAGCATGGGCAGCAACACCGTGCTGGTGCTGATGCCGGGCTTCACCCACGAGACACTCCGCAACTTCAGCTGGCACGAGCAAATCAACCGCAAGGATTCGCCGCACGAAATCCGCATGCTGAGTCCGGCAGCCAACCCCGCCGCAGCCACCACTGAAGAAGTCAAAGCCTCTGGCCGTGCCGACGGCATGAAGCTGCTCTACGTGCGCTACCCGCGCTCGAATGCGGCGTCCGCACAGGTGCTGCCCGGTGTGTTCGACTTGCTCAGCCGCTCGGACTCGCTCAAGCGCTGGGTCGGGGAGGGCCGACGGGTGCTGTTTGTTGGCTACTCCTACGGCGCGCCCTTATCGCTGGAGTTATTAGCGGGGCTCAATAGCGGCCGCTTCGACGCGCCTTGGCTGTTGCAGGCCACGCAGGGCTTTTTAGGGCTGTGCGGCGATATCGGCGGCTCCTACTTGGCAGACGACGTACTCAAAGACGACGCACAGTTATTCAGCCTCAAAAAAGCGCTGGCCTTCTGCCGCCGCTGGCCGCTGGTGGCCAAGCTCGCAGGATTGGGCACCGAGCAACTGATGGCCGATATTGAGGGCGGTGTGCAAGCACTCGGGCACGAGGCGAGGCAGGCTGCAATCGCCGACTACGCGGCAAAACTCCCGGCGCACGTCCACTACTTCACCGTCGCGGCGGTGCTGCCCTTGGGCGATTACCGCCGCCGCTGGTGGCAGTTCAATTTGGACGACTACGCCATGTACCGCCAAGCCTTGGTCAGCGACCCCATCAGCCTCTACAACGACGGCCAAGTGGTGCTGAGCGACAACCTGCTGCCGGATGCGCCGCAAGTGCCCAGCGCCCAGCGCATCCACCTTGGCCAAGTCCGTACCCACCATTGGGGCGTGAGCTACAAGACCTTTAACTTGGGCAACAACGGCTTTCCGCGCGCGGCTTTTTACCGCGCTCTGATGCGCAGCGTGGCTGAGGTGCTGGCAAAAACTTGAGGGGAATTTAAACCTTTAGGCTCAAATTCCCTAGCACCCGCGGCAGTTGGCAAGCTTGCTGCTTTCATAATCGCCACATGCGCTTTGGGCGCCCCAGCCCGCGCCGCTCACCACTATTTTTTAGGGATCGCCCCATGCCTACACCGCTACGCCCCTTACTCGTCGCTGCGGGCTTATTGCTCACGGCCCAGCCCGGCTTCGCCGCCAGCACCGCACTCTGGGCCGACGTCTCCGCCCGCCAGGTGCCGAGCGTGGGCCAGCGGCTAACCGTGCCGACCGCAGCGCGCCAATTTGCGATGGAGCCAGCTGCCATCAGCAACGTGTTGGTCAAAGCCCATGGCCTACGCAAAGGCGCTGCCCTTCCCCGCGTGCGCCTGCCTGCTCCCGACGGCAGCATCTTGGAACTGGCTTTCACGGAAGTTGCGGTGATGAGCCCAGTGCTGGCCGCCAAGTACCCGCAAATCCGCACCTATGTGGCGCATGCGCCCAGCAACCCGAGCATCACCGCACGCTTGCAGATGGACCCGCGTGGCTTCCGCGCACAGGTCTTCGCGGCCAATGGCACTTGGTACATCGACCCCTTGCAGCGCGGTGACGCCAAGCACTATCAGGCCTACTTCGCCAAGCACCTGCCCGCTAAGGGTCGGCCCGCAGATAAGGTGCTGCCGAAAACCGCGCCACAAACACCGACGCGCGCAAGCTCCGCCGCAATCGCCAGCGCCAACAAAGGTGTGAGCATCGCCGGCGATTTGCGCACCTACCGCTTGGCGATTGCGGCTAACTTTGAATACTCGGATTTCCATGACCCCTCCGACCCCATCGCAGGGCCGCTGATGCCGCGCATCCCCGTGGTGCTGGCGGAACTGGTCAACGTCACCAACCGCGTCAGCGGCGTGTATGAGCGTGAGTTGGGCATCCGCATGCAATTGGTCGACCGCAACGACGAGCTGATCTTCAACAATCGCCTCACCAGCCCCTACGTCAACGATGACGGCACCTCCATGCTGGCGGGCAACACCCAGATTATCGATAGCATCATCGGCAATGCGGCCTACGACATCGGCCATGTGGTGTCCACCGGCGGCGGCGGTGTGGCCTTCCTCGGTGTGGTGTGTAACCAACTGCAAAAAGGCGGTGGTGTGACCGGCCTGCCGACGCCAATCGGTGACCCCTTTTACATCGACTACGTCGCGCATGAGGTCGGCCATCAGTTTGGCGGCAACCACACGTTTAACAGCAACACCGGCTCTTGCAACGGCAACGAGAACGCCGACACCGCCTTCGAGCCGGGCAGCGGTGTGACCATCATGGCCTATGCCGGCATTTGCACTGCCGCGCAGAACATCGCCAACAACTCCATCGACAGCTTCCACGCCACCAGCTTCGATGAAATCGTCGCCTACACGCGCAATAGCGATGGCAACACCTGCGGCGTAGCGAGCACCACCACTAATCGGGCACCTTTGGTCACCAAGCCCACGGGTGGCTTCGTCATCCCCAAGGGCACGCCGTTTGAGCTCACCGGCAGCGCCACCGACCCCGACGGCGACACCCTGCGCTATAGCTGGGAGCAAATGGACTTGGGCGCGCAAGGTGCGCCGAATGCGGCAGCGACCGTCACCACCAGCACGCCGCCCCTGTTCCGCAATTTCTCGCCCAGCCCGTCGGCCACCCGCGTCTTCCCGCAGATCAGAGACGTCGTCAACAACACCCAAACGCTGGGTGAGATCCTGCCGCAGGTGAGCCGCGTGATGAACTTCCGCTTCACCGCCCGCGACAACTACCGCGTGCCCGACGAGGCCAACCCAGATACCACCGAGAGCTTTGAGTCCGGTGGTGTCGCGAGCGAAGATTTGCAGATGAACGTGACGGCGAACGCTGGCCCATTCTTGGTCAGCTTCCCCAGCGTTTCCGGCCTGAGTTTTAACGGCAACTCCACGCAGAACGTGACCTGGGACGTCGCCAATACCAATGCCGCCCCGGTGAACTGCGCCAATGTCGATGTATTCCTCTCCACCGATGGCGGCTTTACCTACCCCATCACTTTGATCACTGGGGTGGCCAACGACGGCGCGCAGGATGTGCAGATGCCCAACATCAACACCAGCACCGCGCGGGTGAAGGTGAAGTGCGCCAATAACGTCTTCTTTGATATCTCCAACAACAACTTCAGCTTGGTGCAGGTCAACACCGCGCCGGTAGCGGCACTCGCCGCCAATACCAATAGCGGCACCGCGCCCTTGGCGGTGATGTTCAATGCCGGCGGCTCCAGCGACCCCGACGCAGGTGATTCCATCGCCAACTACCGCTTCGACTTCGGCGACGGCAGTGCGGTGGTGAACCAATCCACCCCCACCGTCAGCCACTCCTACACCAGCGCAGGCAACTTCACCGCCAGCGTGGTGGTGACCGACGCAGCAGGCCTGACCAGCAATACCGCAACTCAGGTCATTGATGTGGTCAGCGCTGCCGCGCCCAACTTTCTGTTTATTGAGCGGACCAACGTCGCACTGAATACCTTCATCAGCAGCGAAGTCGTGGTGGTCACGGGCTTCACCGGAAGCCTGCCCTTGAGCTTGAGCGAGGGCGCGCAGTACAGCATTAACAATGGCCCGTTCCGCACCGGCGCGTTCGACATCACGGCAGGCACGCGCCTCGCCGTACGCCACGTCAGTGCTAATGCGCCAGCGACCTCGAAGATCACCACGGTCACAGTCGGCAGCTACAGCACGCCGTTCAAGAGCACCACAACGTCGGCAGACCGCGTGCCCGACCCCTTCACCTTCGGCTCTATTAGCGGAGTTACCGGCGGTCAATTGGTGCAATCGGCTGCGATCACGCTGACGGGTTACGACGCCGATAGCCCGATTGTCGCTGGGCCAGGCATCGAGTACAGCGTCGGCGGTGGTGCCTTCACCAGCGCCAACGGCACCCTGCCCGTCGGGGCCACCTTACGGGTGCGCCACCGTGCCAATACCAGCAGCTTGGGCTACACCAAGACTTATCTCTCGGTGGGCGGTGTACGCGGTAACTTTGTGACCCGCACCAAGAAGTAGCGCTGCGCTGCTGGCACTGAGAACGCCCAGTCCGCACTGGGCGTTTTTTTGTGCGCCACTCTGTAGCGTTCCGATGCGATTCAGTCTGCCCGACTAGGGTGCTTCTGCGGCTGTTGGGCCTGCGGACTTTGCTTCGAGGCTGGCGCTGCGCACCTCTCATCCGAACACAGTCAGGAGACACCCATGCCCATGATGGACACCGGCAGCACCGAAAACGGACAAGCGATCCGAATCCACTATCAAGACCTTGGCGAAGGCGCGCCGATCGTCCTCATCCACGGCTGGCCTTTGTCTTCAGCGAGTTGGGAGTACCAATTGCGCGGCTTGCCCGAGCAGGGCCTGCGCGTCATCGCCTATGACCGTCGCGGCTTTGGCAAATCCGACCAGCCCCAACATGGCTACGACTACAACACCCTGTCTGACGATCTTGCAGCACTCTTAGACGGCCTGAACCTCGATAACGTGACCTTGGTCGGGTTCTCCATGGGCGGCGGCGAAGTCGCACGCTACATGAGCCGCCACGGCGGCAAGCGGGTGGCGAAAGTGGTGTTGGTCAGTGCGGTTACGCCGTACTTGCTCAAGGATGCGACCAACCCCGACGGCGTTGATCGAGAGAACTTTGACCAGCGAATCCAGGCCCTACGCGAAGATCGGTTTGCGTTCTTGAGCGAGTTCGCCAAAAAGTTCTTCAACGTCGGCATGCTCAGCCACCCCGTGAGTCAGCAGACGCTGGACTGGACGTTCCAAATTGCCTCAGGTGCATCGCCCAAAGGCACTCAGGACTGCGTACGCGCCTTTAGCGAGACGGACTTCCGCAATGATTTGCAGAGCATTCGCGTGCCTTGCCTGATCATCCATGGTGAAGACGACCAAACCGTGCCGATTGCCGTCAGTGCCGAGCGCACCGCAGCGCTCATGCCTCAGGCTCAGTTTGTCCGCTACGAGGGAGCGCCCCATGGCCTCAACATCACCCACAAAGACCGGCTGACGGCGGACCTTGCGAGCTTCGCCATCGGGCGAGTGTTAGCGCCGACTTAGTCGCTCAAGAAACCCTTGGCGCGCTGCACCCTGTTGGCGGAGTTGCACTCGCTGCTCCGCCCGCAGATTTTCTGTCGAGAATCCTCGTCTTCGTCAGCCCTCCCTCGCTGCTTTGAGCGAGCCTCCCGCACAATAGCGGGATGATCAATCCCGCCACCTCCCTGCCCGTCGCTGCGCACACCCAAACGCCGAAGGTCGGCGTATTGCTGGCTAATCTCGGAACCCCTGCTGCCCCCACCACCAAAGCCATTCGTGCCTACCTGAAGGAATTTCTGAGCGACGACCGCGTCGTCGATCTACGCCCAGCGTTCTGGTGGCTGATTCTCAATGGCATCATCCTGCGCGTACGCCCGAGGAAGCTCGCAGCACGGTACGCCGCGATTTGGACGGACGAGGGCGGCCCACTGCTGCGTATTGGTCGGGCCCAAGCTCAAAGGCTCTCGGAATCCTTAAGCCAGCAATTCGGCCAACCAGTGCCGGTCGCATTGGCCATGCGCTATGGCCGCCCTTCCGTGGGCGATGCGCTGATGGATTTAGAGGCGCAAGGCGTGCGCAAATTGGTGGTATTGCCGTTGTTTCCACAGTACTCAGCGACCACTACCGCAGCAGTATTCGATGCCCTGTATGACGCGCTCAAGCAGCGCCGCTGGCCACCAGAGATACGCACCGTCAACGGCTACCACGACCATCCCGCCTACATCACCGCGCTCGCCGCGAGTGTCGAAGCCGACTGGCAAAGCCATGGGCGCGGCGAGCATCTATTGATGAGCTTTCACGGCATCCCGCAGCGCTACTTTGATCTAGGCGACCCTTACTACTGCGCCTGCCAAAAAACCGCGCGTTTGCTCGCCGCCGCCTTAGGGCTTGAGGCCGATCAATGGAGCGTCAGCTTTCAGAGCCGTTTTGGCCGCGAGCCTTGGCTCAAGCCGTACACCGACGAGCACCTGAAGGCACTCGCCGCTCAAGGTGTGCGGAAGTTAGACGTCATCGCCCCCGGATTCGCCGCCGATTGCCTAGAGACTTATGAGGAGATCGCGGACGAATATGCCGAGCTATTCGAAAGTTGCGCGCCGGGCGCGTGCTTACGCTACATATCCGCCCTGAACGAAAGTGCAGCGCACATCGCCGCATTGTCGGCGATCGCAGCGCCCCTACTGCGCTAAGTCGTTGTTTGACAAAGGGCGACAGCCAGCCCAAAAAAAACCGCACAGGGCGGCTTTTTTGGGCGACGGAGTATTAGCGGCTTACCCGAACCTCAACGCGCGGGCTGCCGCTAATGGCCGTACTGGGCACCACACGGTTAGGTGGTACACCACGTCCAATCAACACTGCCCGCACCAAAGCCAGACGCCGCTCGGCCAGGGAGGCGTCTTCAGAACTGGCGGTAAAGCCGCGCACCTGCAAAGTCATAGCAGGGTTGGTCGCCCAATCCGGCTTGAGGCGCGCTGCTAGTTCGGCGAGTTTGCTGATGTCCTCGGAGCCTAATTCCAAGCCACCGAGCTTGGAGTAGCGGACTACCGCATCTGCGCGCGTCGCCGCAGCAGCGCCCCGAGGGGCCGCAGCGGGAGCTGTCGCTTCCTCTTCCTTGAGACTCGCGAGCAGAGCTTCGACGCTGTCCTTAGGGGCTGGTACTGGCACAGCTGTCTCGGCGGGCGCGGGGCGCGCCACGGGGTCTGGAACCGAGGCTGGAGCTGGGGTGGGGGCAATAATAACCGGCGCTGCCGTGGCCTCCCTCAGAACGACAGCGTCGGGCAAGTCCTCAATGCGGCGCGGCTTTGCTGGCTCAGGATTCGTGGGTTTTGAGCTGGGTGCTGGTGCCGCGCGTTGAGATGCCCGAGTAGCAGCAACCGGTTTTTCTGCTTGGATGCGGTCTGTTGTGGACGGCGGACGCACAAGGCTCTGGTCCTCAACTGGGCCTGCGATTGCAGCCGCAGCACGGCGTTCGCGCTCCTTCGCCGACAGCGTCGCCGCAGGTGCTTTCACCACTTCTGGCGGTGGCGCTTTGGCAGGCGCTGAGGGCGTGGCTGCGGGAAGCGGCCTGGCGGCAGCTTGGGCCTTAGGCTGGGCGTCCGTAGCAATGATCGCGACGTCCGCCGCAGGAGCGACAAGCACTGGATCCTTCTTCGGCTTAGGAGTTGGGATATCCGCTACTGATCCGCTGGGCTTAGCGAGCTCTACGCGAGCAGGCGCTGCCGCTGAAACCGGCGCTGACTTAGGCTTGGCCGGAGGTTTGGCTGGCGCGGCGGCCTCGTCGGACTGAACAGGCTTCACTGGGGTATCGACAGAGCGCGTGGCAATCGCCACGCTGGCCTTCTCACCCTGCGCGCAACCCTTACCGTCCGGCAGCAGGCCCAAGGTAGTGCTCGGGCAGGCGTCTAGGCCATCGGCAATACCGTCAAAATCGGTGTCGCGCGCGCAGCCGGTAGCGTCAATTTTGGCGCCAGCCGGGCTATACGGACAGGCGTCGTCCGCGTCGTTCACCCCGTCGGCATCCGCATCATCAGAAAACCGTGCGCACCCCGTGGATTCCACCACCGTGCCCATCTGGGTATAGGGGCAGTCATCGCGCTCGTCGCCGATTCCGTCTGCGTCCCCATCCACGATCGGCTGGGAAACCGCCACTGCCGAGGCGAACAACGAGACTCCAACAAAAACCGATGCAATCCAGCGTGCGCTTTGGGTCATAGCCATCCTGATCTAGGTTTTCCTCGCTCTCGGGCGGGCGTTGGCGGGTTATTTTTTAGACTCTACACGAAAGGCTGACCAGCACCGCAAGCCCAACAAAAAACCCCCGTTTGCACGGGGGTTTTTCACTACACAGCGACCGCAGCGAGCAGCTTATTCGCCGGCGGTGGTGCGCACTTCAGTACGGCGGTTGAGGGCGCGGCCTTCGTCAGTGTTGTTGTCTGCGACAGGTTGCGTCTCGCCGTAGGCAAAGGTGCGGATGCGGTTGGCAGCAACACCCTTCTTGACCAAGTAGCTCTTAACGACGTTTGCACGGCGCTCGGAGAGTGCTTGGTTGTAGCCTTCGGAACCCACCCAGTCAGCGTGGCCAGAGACGTTGATCTTCAAGCGAGCAAACTCACCGGAGTTCACAACGGCGGCAGCGTTGTCGAGAATCATCTGACCTTGCTTGGTGATGGTCGACTTGTTGAAGTCAAACAGGACGTCGTCGAACTGACGCTCGTCACCCTTGGTCAGCTGGCTCTTGGAGCAGCCGTAGGCGTCGACTGGTTCGCCGCGGGGCGTGCCAGGGCAACGGTCGTTGGCATCCAGAACGCCGTCGCCATCGGAGTCAGGCGGTGGTACTGGCTTCGGAGCTTCAGGCGCTGGGGGCGGCGGAACTGGAGCAGGAGGCGGTGGGGGTGGAACATAGGTGGCTTCCACTGGGCGGGGGCCGAATGGCACCAACAAGCCAACCGACACTACGGGCTCACCCAAGGTCTCTACGCCGATCGCTTCCTTGACGTCGCTCTCGAGGAATTGCCAGCGGTAACGAGCGTCGGCCTTGAAGGCGACGTCCTTGCTGCCGATGTCGAAGTACTTCAGGAACCCAAAGCCGGCGTCGACCATGGGGCCGTAGTCGTCGAGATTGGTGTTTTCGATCTGAATGTGTTGACCACCCACGCCCACGCCGAAGTAAGGCGCAAACGAACGATTACGCGAGTAGAAGAATTGGCCGTCGATTTTCGCGCCGATATCTTTCCACTCTGCACCGTTAGTGGCAGCTTCGTAATGGTTGTAGAACGAACCCAATTCGACGTTCCAAAACTTATTCAGCGCCTTGCCGCCAGCGACGTAGAAGCCGTTGCCGTTTTCAGAGGCGCGATCCTCGTCGTCAAAGGTGTAGGCGTAGCTGCCGGAGACATAGGGGCGGGTGTCCAGCACTTCCGCGTGCAGCGGCAGCGCAAGCCCAGCGAGCATGGCCGCAAGGGCGGCGCGGTTCAGGTGTTTCATTTCAACTCCAAGTTCTTGGATTGGGGGGAGCTATAAAGAGGTGCAGCACCATAAAATTATAGACGCTCACTCGGCTGCTTGAGTGAGATACCTACAACTAATGGCGAAAGCCCCTCGGACAAAAATACGGATGCATGACTTTTTGCTGCAATACGGGCTGTTCCTCGCCAAGATAGTGACCTCCCTCGTGGCGCTGACGCTCGCTGTCATTGGCATCGCCGCCATTGTTCGCGGCGCACGCCAAATAGATCCTGAACGTCTGGATATTGAGCCACTGCATTTGCGCTTTGAGCGCATGCGCGAAGCGATGGCCGCAGAGGTTTTATCCGAGGACGCCTTTAAGGCCGAGCAGAAGGCGAAAAAAAAGCAAGATAAGGAGCGCGCGCTCGAGCGTCGCAAGCGCCTGTATGTGCTCGACTTTGACGGCGACCTCGCGGCCAGTGCTGTCACCGAATTGCGCGAGGAGGTGACGGCAATCCTTCAGATCATCGAGCAAGGCGACGAAGTCTTGGTGAAGCTCGAAAGCGAGGGCGGCATGGTGCACTCTTATGGCCTTGCCGCGAGCCAGCTCAAACGTATCCGTGATCGCGGCTATCCGCTGACGGTGGCGGTGGACAAAGTGGCTGCGAGCGGCGGCTACATGATGGCCTGTGTTGCCGATTCCATCGTCGCCGCGCCGTTTGCAGTCTTAGGGTCCATCGGTGTGGTCGCACAATTGCCGAACTTCAACCGGCTAATGAAGAAGCACGACATCGATTACGAGTTGCACACGGCCGGCGAATTCAAGCGCACCATCACGATTTTCGGGGAGAACACCGAGGCTGCGCGCGCGAAATTCCAAGAGGAACTGGAAGACACCCACCGGCTATTCAAGCAGTTCGTGACCGACCATCGCCCGCAGGTGGCGATCGACTCGGTCGCCACCGGCGAGCACTGGTTTGGCAGTAGAGCCATGGCGCTGAAACTGGTGGACGTACTGCAAACCAGCGATGACTATCTACTGGAGCGCGCCCGTACCATGGACGTCTTCGCGGTCCGCTACAAACGCAAGAAGCCGCTTGCGGAACGCCTGCACATTTCCCTGTTCCGGCTCGCCGGTTCCTTACGGCGCGAAACCAACTGCCGCATTCAACCTAACCCCCGCCATTTCTTCTGACCCACGACCAGAACGACCATGAAACTCTTCAGCGCAACTTTTGATGACGGCGGCGTGCTTCCGGGCCGCTGCGCGTTTTGTATCAAAGACCCGAAGACTCACCTGCGTCTTTCGCAAAACCTGTCACCACACCTCGCTTGGACTGGGTTGCCCGACGGCACGCAGAGTTTGGCGCTCACCTGTATCGACCCAGATGCACCGGCGACCAAGCCCGACTACGTCAACACCCCGGGCACGCTGATCCCCGCCAAGTACCCGCGCGGAGAGTTTGTGCACTGGCTGATGAGCGATATACCGACCTCGGTCTCACAATTGGCTGAGGGGGCCTGCTCGCGTGCGGTGATCGCCGGTGGCAAGCGCATCCCTGCAGGGCCAGACGGCGCTGTGCATGGGCTCAACAACTACACCGAATGGTTCGCTGGCGATGCCGCGATGGAGGGCCAGTACCTTGGCTACGACGGCGCCTGCCCGCCCTTCAACGACAGCATTCCGCATCGCTATGTGTTCACGCTGTATGCCCTCTCTTCGGCAAAACTGGCGCTGCCCAGCGGCTTTCGTCTTGAAAACCTGCGCGCCGCCCTCACTGGCAAGGTGTTAGCAAGCGCCAGTGTCACGGCCCGGTACGCCACCAACCCAGAGATTCGCTTGCGGTAGCGGATGGGCGCGGGAACTGTTGCGGGCTAGCAAGGTCTTTAGCCCGCCGCGGTTGCGGCGACACCACATTGAGGACACAAAGAAGATGTCTCGTACCAACTTTGCCAAAACAATCGTCACCGCAGCAGCCGTTGGCTTTGGCGTCACCGGCGCGATGCTGGCGCTGTCCACCTCGGCACCCACCAGCGTGCATGCGGATATTCCTGCACCCATGGTTGCACCGGCTGCCACCGGCGCCCTGCCCTCGCTTGCGCCGATGCTGCGGGAGGTGATGCCGGCCGTGGTGAATATCTCGGTAGTGAGCAAAGTGGAGGTGCAGAACCCCTTCGGCCCGATGATGGACGACCCTATGTTCCGTAGGTTCTTCGGCATCCCCGACCAGCCTCGGGAGCGTGAGGCGCAGAGCCAAGGCTCCGGCACGATCGTCGACGCCAACAAGGGCTACATTCTCACCAATAGCCATGTGGTCGCCGACGCCGACGAAATCAAAGTGCGCTTGTCCGACGACCGTGAGTTTTCCGCCAAGCTCATCGGCAAAGACCCCGAGAGCGATCTCGCCGTGATTCAGATCAAGGCCGAGCGTTTGAAGGCGCTCACCATGGGCAACTCCGACGCCCTGCAGGTCGGTGATTTTGTCGTTGCCATCGGCAGTCCGTTTGGCCTGCGTCAAACCGCGACCACCGGCATCGTCTCTGGCCTAGGCCGGGCGACTGGCCAGGGCATCGAGGATTTCATCCAGACTGATGCCAGCATCAATCCGGGCAATTCCGGCGGAGCACTGGTCAACTTACGCGGCGAATTGGTCGGCGTGCCGAGCCAGATTTTGAGCCGCAGCGGCGGCAACATCGGCATTGGTTTTGCCATCCCGATGAGCCTAGCGCGCAACATCATGGACCAGATCATTGAGACCGGCAGCGTGAGTCGCGGTCGCATCGGCGTGCAGGGCCAAGACGTGACGCCGGAGCTCGCCAAGAGCTTTGGCCTTGCCACTGCGCGCGGTGCGGTGATTAGCCGGGTGGTGCCCAACAGCCCAGCGGACAAAGCGGGCTTGAAGGTGGAAGATATCGTGCTCAAGGCTAACGGCCGCGAGATTTTCGACATGAATCAATTGCGCGTCATCGTCGGGCAATTGCGCGTCGGCTCGAAGGTGGATCTCGAAATCCTGCGCAACGGCAAGCCCAAGACCCTCACCGTGGTCATCGGTAAAGATGCAGCAGAAGCTGCCGCCAACGGTGCGGCTGTGCACCCTAAGCTCAAAGGTGCGAGCTTCGCCACTGCGGATGAGAGCAACACCGAAGGCGACGCGCGTGGGGTCGTGGTTACCCGCATCGAGCGCGGCAGCCCAGCGGCCAAGTCCGGTCTGCGCGAGAAGGACGTCATCATGGGCGTCAATCGTGTGCGGGTCGGCAGCATGGAGGACTTTGCCCGCTTGACAGAGGGCAATCAGGCCGAGCTGTTGCTGCACGTTCGGCGCGGCGATGGAGCACTGTTTTTACTCGTTCAATAAGTGATTGAGCGCGCGCTTTAAGCAAAACCCCTGCGCTGCGGGGGTTTTGTCTTTTAGAGGCCTATATACTCGCCGACATGCTCCATATTTCACTCGACGACCTCGACGCACGCCTCCAGCGCCTGACCGCTGCCTACCGGCAAGTGCGGCTGGAAAAAAAACGCGCGCTGCAAGAGCGTGACCGCCTATTGGCGATTAACGCCGATCTCAAACGCCGTATCGAGAGCGTGGTTGAGCGCTTGCGGCAATTGGAAAACGAAGCCCAGTCATGACCCAAGCCAAGCCGGCCGGCAAGCCAGAACTCATCAGCGTTACCGTCAAGGTCATGGGCAAGGAATATGTCGTCAACTGCCCGACTGCGGAGCACGAAGCACTCGTGACCTCGGCCGAGCACGTCAATGAGCGGATGTCCGCCATCAAAAAGCGTGGCCGCGCCTTGGATGCCGAGCGGGTAGCGGTCATGGCCGCGCTCAACCTTGCTCGTGAGTTACTCGCACTCAAAGGCGATAGCAGCGTGCTGACGCCCGACGACAAAGCCGTGGAGCGCCTGCGGCAAATGGGCCGTGAAATTGATTTAGCGCTCGACGAGCCGAGCTAAGCGCGCAGGGTACCAATCGCTACTCGCGCGCCCGCAGGCTCCTAGCCTGCAAGCGCCACTGGTCATGCTCCCTAGCCGCGCTGCCAAGCGTGGAAACGCTCCACCCAGCGTAATAGGCCCTCAGGCTTATGGGCTTGCTTCCACAGCCCCGCGGCGTATTTATTCGCCTCTGCGAGTGTCGGATAGGTGTGGATGGTGCCGAGGATTTTGTTGAGCCCCAAGCCGTGCTTCATCGCCAGCACGAACTCCGCCAGTAAGTCGCCGGCGTGCTCACCGGCGATCGTCACACCCAAGATGCGGTCGCGCCCCGGTACGGTGAGTACCTTCACAAACCCGTGTGCTTCACCGTCGGCGATGGCACGGTCAAGGTCATCTAAACCATAGCTGACCACCTCATAGGCGATGCCCTTCTCCTTCGCCTCGGTCTCGTTGAGCCCGACGCGGGCGACCTCCGGCTCGGTAAACGTCGCCCAAGGCACCACGGAATAGTCGACCCGAAACCGCCCGCCACGCAAAAACAGCAGGCGGCCAAACAGGGCGTTGACTGCTGCGTACCACGCCATGTGCGCTGCCGTATGGGTGAACTGATACGGCCCGGCGACATCGCCCACGGCGTAGATGTTGGGGAAGTTGGTTTGCAGGCAATCATTGACGGCGATGGTCTTGGTCACCTCCACCCCCACGGTTTCTAGCCCGTAGCCTTTTAGCCGCGCTGCGCGGCCAACCGCCACCAAGATCGCATCAAAAGGGACTCGCTGCTGCTGGCCCGCGTGCTCACAGAGCAAGAAATGCTGGCCCGCTTCCTGGATGACGGACAGCGCTTTGGTATTGAGCCGCACATCGACGCCCTCGGCCAAGAAGCGCTGCAGTACCAGCTCGGACACCTCTGGGTCTTCGCGCACCAGCAGGCGGCTTTGCATCTCGATCTGAGTCACCGCGCTGCCTAAGCGGGCGAAGGCCTGGGTAAGCTCTGAGCCGATCGGCCCGCCGCCAAGCACCACCAGCCGCTTTGGCTGCTCGCGCAGCTCCCAGAGCGTGTCCGAGGTGTAGTAAGGGGCTTCCAACAGGCCGGGGATGGGTGGCACGAAGGGCGCAGCGCCGGTCGCCAGCACGATGTTTTGGGCAGTCAGCCGCTGACCATTCACCTCCACCGTCCAAGGGTCGATGAGCGTGGCTTCGCCCATCAGGCACTCGACGCCCAAGCTGCTATAGCGCTCTACGGAATCGTGCGGCTCAACCGCATCGACCGTGGCTTTGACCCGCTGCATCACCTTGGCAAAGTTGACCTTGGCCTGCGCATCGTCCAAGCCAAACTCGGCGGCGCGGTCGATGTGGCTGGCGAGCTTAGCGCTGCGCAACAGCGCCTTCGAGGGCACGCAGCCATAGTTCAGGCAATCGCCTCCCATCTTGTGCTTCTCAATGAGGGTCACTTTCGCTTTGACGGCAGCGGCGATGTAGGCGCTGACCAAGCCGCCTGCGCCCGCGCCAATCACAATGAGGTTGCGGTCAAAACGCTTCGGCTTTTGAAACCCGCGATACACCTTGCGGGCCTGGATTTGTGCGACAACCCATTTGCCGAACAAGGGCAGCAGTCCCAGCAGCACAAAAGCCCCGATCAGGCTCGGCGACAGCAGGCCGCTGAGGGAATCAATCGAAGCCAATTGGGTGCCGGCGTTCACGTAGGCCAAGGTGCCAGCGAGCATGCCCAGCTGACTCACCCAGTAGAAAGTCCGCGTCTTGATCGGCGTCAAGCCCATGACCAAGTTGATGACAAAGAAGGGGAATAAGGGCACCAATCGCAATGCGAAGAGATAAAACGCGCCCTCCTTCGCGACTCCGTCGTTGATGGTTTTTAGGCTCTTGCCAAACTTTGCTTGGATCGATTCGCGCAGCAAGGTGCGGGAGACTAGGAACGCGGCGGTCGCACCGATGGACGATGCGAACGAGGCCAGCAGCGTGCCCCACCACAGGCCGAATATCGCCCCGGCGGCCAGCGTCAAAACCGCAGCTCCGGGCAGCGAAAGTGCAGTCACCAGCACATAGACCGCAAAAAACGCGAGCGCCGTAGCAAGCCAATGCGCATCGCGCACGGCGTTGAGCGCCGCCTGCTGGGACTTGAGATAGTCCAGCGTCAGGTACTGGCCGAGGTCAAAGGCGAAGAAGGCGATGGCGAGGCCGACAACAAGGACTCCGGCGGCTAACTTTTTTGCGGGCATGGCAATCCCTTGCAGTTTTGAAATGGGGCGACGCCCAGTGGCGTCACCAGCCAACGCGGAGATTGTCACAAGCTGGCCGTAAAGCCAGCTAGCACGCAGTCACTACAGCTTGCTACCGAAACGCTTGGCGCTAGTCGATAAAGGCGGTGCGCGACTTGGGCAGCCTCACCGTGACCGCGTCGCGCGTGGCGTCATAGAGCGAGCGGCCGTCGCGAACCATCTGCCCGCCATCGCGCGTGAGCGGGCGGAATCCAAAGGTGCCGACGCTGCGATTCGACGAGGGCAGCAGGAGATCGAACGGGAAGATGAAATAAAAGCCCTTATCGAAGCTGCCTTCACCGAAATCCTCGGCGGAGACGTTGGTTTTGGTGGCGAATGCACCTACACGAATGCCGTTCCCGAACTCACGGCTGATGTCGATGGTGCCGCCTCGATCGCCCGCGAGGTATTGGCCAGCCGATAGGCGAACCAACACCGATGGGTTAGGAATTTCAAAGTAGGCAGTCACGTTACCTGTGGTGACTTCGTAGTCGCGGAAGGAGAAGCGCTGGTCGAAATCGCGCTGGCGCACCCGATTGATGTTGACGCCCACGGCATAGCGCGGGTCTTCGGGCCGCCAGAGCAGTTCCGCCGCCGCGCCGCCGTACATTTCTTCAAAAATGCCGCCCGAGACGCGCCCGTAAAAAGTCGGCGCTATCTGATGCAGGTAATTGACCTCGAGCTTTTGCAGGGAGGTGCGGCCTTCCTTCAAATACTGGACGACATCACTGCGCACATGCGGCAGCACGGAATCAGATTCCACGCGCAGGCGGTCGAAGTTATCGACGATCGACTGTGCGATATCGGCGTTAACACTTAAGCCCTCGGACAACTGCACAAAGCCACCGACTTTGACGAAAAGTTGCCCGATCAAGAAACCTTCTGGCCCGCCGATCTGGCTGCGGAAGCCGGGATTGATGCTCCAGCCTGCGGAGGGTCCCGGCGTGCGGAGCGATACCATGCCCTCAGCGGGTACGTCGGGTGCCTCAATGCTGAGCTTTGGATAGAACTCAGCCAGCGTTATGCGGCCGGACTGGACCTCCTCGACTGCCTTGCGCGGGACTTTTGCGGTGTAGAGCGGCAGGCCGGCGACGGATTCAGTCAGGCGCATGCTCACTACTGACTCTGGCAACGCGGCGGCCGCCGCGCGAGCGGCCCTACCCAAGGTTTTCTGAGTTTCGCGGTAATTTCCTCCGCCGATGACTAAATCGGCAGTGAGACCGTCTGGGCTAATTCGGTATTCCGACAAGCCGATACGTTGCGCCTTAAAAGCGGCCTTGAGCGCCGCCGCGTCGAAGTCTGCGACTGGGGCGACAGGGATTGTGCGCCCACTTTCGCTCTGGCCAATAACCGCAGCGGCGAGGCTGGCAGCTTCCGGATCGGCAGTCTTTGTCGGCTGAATCCTGGCTGCGGACGTCGGCGTCGGAGCGGGATCCAAAACTTTGGGGAAGCCAGAGGCGGCACCGAAATTGGTGAGCAATGCCAAATTAAAATTGAGGGTTTCCCCACGTTGGAACGACAAACCCATCTGCACGCCACCTCGAGTGCGGTAGCGCAGGCCGATATTGACGGGGCTGCGCACGACTTGGGTGTTGTCTAATGGCTCGTTCTTGAAGTCATTCGCATCGTACTCAACAACCGCTTCTAGGCCGCGTATTGGCGCTTGCCAGCGGAGACCACCGAAAA
>CAZHTI010000007.1:43559-47226 GCA_964535755.1 uncultured Salinisphaerales bacterium
CGATCCTTGTAACTCTGGTTTCCTGAAAAGCTTTCCACCTCGCTGTAGAGCCGATTGGTCACGTCTGTGTAGCGAAATGCCACCTCGACTCTTGGCAGCGCTTGGAGGCTAAAAAAGAAGCGGTTGTAAGGCTCGTTTCGCACGATACCCACCGCGAAATCGCCATCCTTACCAAGGCGAGCCGTCGGCGTTTGCCACAGCCCTGCGGAGCCGTAATCGCCCACCATTAATGACTCAGCCTGGGCGGGACCTACTGCGCAGATGCCAAGTGCAACGGCAATCCATCGGACGTGGGGGAGTTGCATGTTATCGATTGATGGTGACGAGGGCGGCCGCTGACAGTGCGAGGTTGGAGATGATGCTGGCGATGCGCTCGGTCAGTAACAGACCGGTCAGCGGTGCGGCGTCACGCGGCACGACGATCACGCTACCCGGCGGGATTGGCTCAGGCTGATACGCAAACCAGTTGCGCTTAAGAGGCCTTGCCACGCCGTTCGGCAAAACGATCATCACGCGGTCTTCGTCAGCGGCTTCCGCGAAGCCGCCGGCTTGTTGCAAATAATCTTTCGCCTCGCCACTCGCCTTAAAGCTAAAGCTGCCTGGATTAAGCACCTGGCCAGTGACCGTGATCGCTGACGGCCGTTTGGGTATCTGGAGGTTATCGCCAGGCTCCAGCAACAAATTGAGCGTGGCATCCGCCAGCAGTGCGGTGGGATCCGCCTCAACGACGATCCGCCCAACCGGAGGTTCAGTTTCTAAGCGCTGGACGACCTCCGAGAGGAATGCCGTGGATTGCGGGGATTGTCCCTGCGACAGTGAGCCTTTGGTTACTGCGGTCGCTAAGGCATCGCGTAGATCGGCAGCGGCCCTGCGATTGCTCGCTGCTTCAGCCTCACGCGTGCTTTGCCGCGTGAATACCGCCCCATAGGGATAGGCTTCAGGGTTCAAACCACCGGCGCGCTGGAGGAGATCCGACATTCGCTCGCCGCGTGCGATCACATATCGCCCGGGGAAACGCACTTCGCCGCCCACTGTCACCGAACCCACTTCCGGCAGTGTTTTCAATGACTTTAGCTGATAAATCTCGCCAGCCCGCACACTGTGCTTCGGCCCCAAGTCTGCGAATGCCACCGATTGAAAACGCGGACTAGATGCCTGAGCGCTCAAATGCGGCGTAAATACGTCAAGACGTTCTTGGTTAGCCTCGGCAGTCGCCCCGCCGGCGGCTTGCAGCAACTGCGAGAAATTCGCACCGGGTGGAAGCGGGTAAAGGCCAGGGCGACGCGTCTCGCCAATCACCGCAACTCCGTGCTCCAGAAGCGCCACTAATGCGGTCGGCGCGTGTTTAAAGATTTGGGGGCACTCGACAGGACGCTCGGCCTGCTTGCGCGCATCTTCGGCGGTGCGGGTCTTTATTTCACTGGTGCTTTCCTGAGCATTGAGTGCCAAACGAATCGCCAGCGCGCGCGCCGAGTCGGAAATTTTTACGACCTCAAGGAGGCCTGCACAAACCATACTTTCCTGCTCCGTGTCATCGGTCTCAGTGTCATCCCTCTTGAGGAGTTCTTGGTCTGGAATCTGCGCGTATTCAGTGGCAGACATTGGGTCTTGGGGATTGGCCGGGCGGAGCTTTTTCTGGGCGTTGGCTTGCCGTAGGTTGCGCTGGTCCTGAGGCGGCAACTCGCCGCGAAGTGCCGCCCTAACGGAAGCCGAGCTGAGATATTCGACGTCCGCGCGGGTAAGTACCACGACGCGATCCTCGGCCTGCAACACCAAGTCATTCCGGCCAGCGAGCACCTCGGCAAGATCAAAACCTTGCCATTGACGGATGCCTGTGGACTCGGAGCCGCGTTCGATCAAGCCTAAGGCGGGGTAGAGTTCTACGCCCGCAGAGCTAGGCTTGACCTGAGCCATGGCGAGGAGGCGGGAGAGTTTGAGCCCAACGCGGTGCGCATAAAGTGCTGGGTAGCGCACATGCCCGATCACTTCAACGCGGTTCTCCACCGCGCCACTTGCGGCCAACACATTTAAGGAATCACCGTCGGTCAGCTTTTGCGCCAAGCCCTGAGCGGTGGTCAGATTGATTTCCGACAAAGTCCGCTGGCCGTTGCTGTTGCGTCGCTCCAACATCACCTGCGATTTGCGCGCATCAGAGCTCAGACCGCCTGCCATGCTCAGCAGCGCACCAGCACTGATGCTGTCCCGAATTTCATAAATCGCCGGCCGTCGCACTGCGCCACTGATGGCAACGCGCGGCCCAGCCGCAGGTACAAAAACCACATCGCCACTCTGCAAGCGGAAATCGCCTGCCGCATTGCCACCGAGCAGAAAACTGTAAAGGTCCAAGCGACGGATCACGCGACCCGCTCGCTTGAGCTGCACGTCGCGCAGACTGCCACTGGTGCGAATCCCACCACCGAGCGCTAAGGCATTGCTCACCGTGGAGAGCCCACTCACCGAGTAGCTTCCGGGAGCGTTGACGTCACCCAAGAGGAAAATCTGAATGCCGCGCATGGGCCCCAAAGTGACGTTGGTCTGAACTCCGATCAACTCTTTGGAGACGCGCCGGTCGATCAGTGACTGAACGTCTTCCAGACGCAAACCCGCCACCTGGATGGGGCCCAACTTGGGGAAATTGATCGCACCGTCCCGCGTGACGGTCAAGTTCAGGGTTTCGTTTTGGTTGCCAAAGAGCTGAACCCGCACGACATCGCCCGCGCTCAGGGTATAGCCTGCAGGGGCTGGAACATTCTCAGGGGGGCTGAACTCGTTGCCGCCAGCGCCGAAGATGTCGTACCCGAAATAGGGCAAAGCAGATTGATCGTTTGCCAGTTCGCTTTGCGAGTTCGTCCCGCCATACGACAACTGCTCAGATTGCGTCGACGTTTGTCTTGGCAGCACGCGCAGATTGCGGGAGGGCGAAATCGGAGCGCGCTGCCCGCCGGTGCTGGCGTCTGCCGACTCAGGCCGGGTGCCAATGCTCTGCAATAGCTTGGCCCTGTCTTCGGCACTGAGACTTTGCAGAAGGCTCGGATCAAAACTACCTAGGCCTTGGGCCGCAGAGACAGACACCAAAGCCAATGCACCGAAAAAACTTAAACATGCCCGCAAACTTAGGCTAAAACTGCTGTTCAAATTTAACTCCGAAAAAAGTATGCGCCAGCGGCACAGAGGTTCAGCCTAGGATTTTAGCTTGCCGTCGGCATGCCGTGCCTAATCGAAGGATTCAGTGCTGCGAAAGTAATACATGATTCAATTGCTTACCGGTCAACCTACTTTTACTGAGCGAGTTTTGGTTTTTTTTGTAGAAAGCGCGTGCTAGGATTGTCTGCACAAATCATCAACCACCCTTCGGGAGCCCCGATATGCTTCGCACCCTCATCGCTGCACTTGCTCTGACTTCCTCCAGCGTTGCTTTGGCGCAAGATCGCGGCGCGCCCGCCAACGGCGAAACCCCGTTCTTCACCTCGCAAATGATGACCACCGCTGCCGTTATCGCGCTGCCGATCATCGTTCTCGCTGCTACTGCGGCTGCAGTGGAAGACAATGATGACGAAGGCAACACCGGCCCAACGACTCCGGGCACCACCACCACCAACACCTCAACGCGCACCCGCTAAGCGTTTCGTTGCAGAAAGCCGCCTTCGGGCGGCTTTTTTGTTGGCTG
>CAZHTI010000008.1:0-46931 GCA_964535755.1 uncultured Salinisphaerales bacterium
GAAGGCTGCGGCGACCACGGCTGCGAGTACATGACCGGCGGCATCGTCGTGGTGCTCGGCAAGGTCGGTGTCAACTTCGGCGCGGGTATGACCGGCGGCTTTGCCTACGTCTATGACGCCAACCGCAATTTCGTCGACTACTACAACCACGAGCTGATCGACATCCACCGGGTGATTTCCGAGCCGATGGAAGGCCACCGCCACTTCTTGGCGCGGATGATCCGCGAGTACGTTGCCGCCACCGGCAGCGAGTGGGCCGCCAGCATCTTGGAGGACTTCCGCGATCATGTTGGCCGCTTCTGGTTGGTCAAGCCCAAGGCTGCGGATATCGGCTCCTTGCTCACCTCGATCCGCGCAGCGGCTTAATTTTCGTGAGGCGGGAAGCGTGTGGGGTTGGGCAGGATCGCCCCCACGTTCTGCTTCGATGATTTGGTTTCAACTTTGGAGGATTGGCAAGAGCGGTGGTGCGAGCGGTGTTAAACCCCTCACGCCTCACCCCTTACGCCTTAAAGCATCAATGGCCACAAAAAACGTTATGCAGTTCATGGAGGTTTCTCGTCAGGACCCTAAGAAGGTGCCTGCGGAAGTCCGTATCCACGATTTTCGGGAAATCTACGGCCACTATCCCGCAGACAACGCCGCGACCCAAGCGGGCCGCTGTCTTGAATGTGGTAACCCCTACTGTGAGTGGAAGTGCCCGGTACACAACTTCATCCCCAACTGGTTGAAGTTGGTGCACGAGGGCAATCTCTTCGCTGCTGCAGAGATGAGCCACAAGACCAACTCGCTGCCCGAGATCTGCGGCCGTATCTGCCCGCAGGATCGCCTCTGCGAAGGGGCCTGCACGCTCAATGACGGCTTTGGCGCGGTCACCATCGGCAACATCGAGAAATACATCTCCGACGAGGCCTTCAAGCAAGGCTGGCGGCCTGATCTTTCCAACGTCGTGCCTACCGGTAAAAAGGTGGCGATCATCGGTGCTGGCCCAGCGGGCTTGGGCTGCGCGGACGTGCTCACCCGCAACGGTGTGCAAGCCGTGGTGTTCGACAAATACCCGGAAATCGGCGGCCTGCTCACCTACGGCATCCCGCCCTTCAAGCTGGAGAAAGAGGTGGTGCAAAACCGCCGCGCGATCTTCGAGCACATGGGCATTACCTTTAAGCTCAATACCGAAGTCGGCAAGGACATCTCCCTGCAAACCTTGGTGAAGGACTACGACGCCGTCTTCCTCGGCATGGGCACCTACACCGCGATGAAGGGCGACTTCCCCGGTGAAGACCTGCCCGGTGTCGTGCAGGCCTTGCCCTTCCTCATCAGCAATATTCACCGCGTGATGAAGACCGAGACCAACCCCGCTGACTTCATCGACATGAAGGGCCAGCGCGTGGTGGTGCTCGGCGGCGGCGATACCGCGATGGACTGCAACCGCACCAGCATCCGCCAAGGCGCTGAGAGCGTGACCTGTGTCTATCGCCGTGACGAGGCCAACATGCCCGGCAGCCGCCGCGAAGTCGCTAACGCCAAGGAAGAAGGCGTGGACTTCCTGTTCAACCGCCAGCCCGTCGCCATCGTCGGCACTGAGCGGGTGGAGGGCGTGAAGTTTGTCGAAACCCGCCTAGGCGCACCTGATGCCAAGGGCCGTCGCAAGCCTGAGGTCATCCCCGGCAGCGAGCACATCGTGCCCGCCGACCGCGTGCTGATTGCCTTCGGCTTCCGCCCCAGCCCGGCGGATTGGCTCGCCGAGCACGGTGTCGCGCTGCACGACGATGGCCGCATCCGCGTGCATGGCCAGCTCAGCAATAAAAAGCCGGCTCCTAGTGCTGCGCAGCAGTTCAAGTTCCAAACCAGCAACGCCAAGATTTTTGCCGGCGGCGACATGGTGCGCGGCTCCGACTTGGTGGTCACGGCGGTCTTCGAGGGCCGCGAAGCCGCCGAGGGCATTTGCGACTACTTGGGCGTTTAGCTCGGGCTCGTAACCCGGGCTCGTCGTAGCGAGAGCACTCAGGCCGTCTTCGGGCGGCCCGACTGCTATCGCGGGTGCTGGCCTAGGTTCATCGCCCACTCAGTGCGGCGCGCCATGCTGGCCTCCCAATTCACGCAGCAAGGACGCCGCCATGAAACTCCCCAGCCTCTCCAAAACCCTCACTGTGTTCGCACTCGCCGGTGGCGCGTATTACGCCTACCAGCGCTACTGCCAAGCCCAAGCCAAGATGGCCAAGCCCGCAAAAGAAGACCTAAGCCGCTGGGAGGACGAAGGCGGCAGCCCGGCCGCGCAGCCCAGTAGCTCGATGGTGAACGACGAGCCCCTGCCGAGCGCTGCATAAGCTCGGTGCGGCAATCCAAAAAGCCAGCGCAAGCCGCTGGCTTTTTTGTGCGCCAAGCAGGCCGCTATTGGGCGTAGATGCTATCAAGGTAGCGCAGGATGTCGGCGGACTCGTACATCGCCGTGCCGGTATTGGCGTCCACCAGGTAGGGCACTTGCACCTTGCCGGTGTGTTGCTCCAGCCATTTGCGGTGGCGCGACGTCCCCTTGGGCGCTTTGAAGAGGTGGTCGCGGAAGGAGGGCGGGCCTAAGTCGGTGAGCTTCGCCTTCGCCGTATTGCGCAGGATGTAGGGGATTTCCAAAGCGCAGAGTCGCGCGCGCACCGGCTTCGAGTACGGGCTGGTCTCAAAGCTATACAGCTCTAAAGGCTGCTCAGGTGCGCGCGATGGCACTGCTGCCAGCCCCAAGATGCCTTCTGGTCGCCACTGGGTCGCACTCGACAAGAACGACGTGCCCACGGCGACCGCCCGAGCCAGCGGGCCGCTGCGCACTGCGCGGCCTGAGCCGTATTGGCTATGCAGATAGGCAATGATCTCCGCGCTCTCGTAGAGCACGGTGCCGGTGTTCTCGTCGTGCAGCAGGGGGAACTGCTGCTTGCCACCCAGCGCCTCAGCCGCAGGTCTAAAGCGCTTGCCGCCCTTGGGGCAGGGCAGGATCAGCGCATCGAGGTCGAGCTCCGTCAGCACCTCACGCACCAAGCGGCAATACGGGCTGGGCTCGATGTCGTAGAGCTTGAGCAGGTGCTCAGGCTGCGACTCGCGCTTGAGCGCCTTCGGGTGCGCTTGCGTGCCGCGCCAAGCGCGCAGGCTGCCGGCGACGAGGTTGATGACAACTTCTTGGGTCGTGGTCATAGCTACCGAGGTTCCGAAAGATCGCTGCCGTTGGCAATCGCATGGCTCAGCCCTATGGGGCACAGACGGGCATCGCACATCCGGGGCAGATTTACAGCCCTAGGGATTGGTGCCGACGGCGGGACTCGAACTCGCGACCGCTCGCTTACAAGGCGAGTGCTCTACCAACTGAGCTACGTCGGCATCTTTGGGGGCGCAATTCTAGCCTAGCCACCCGCTGTGCGGTCACCAGCATCGGCTGCGCTCGCCGAGTGGTGGTGGGCGGCGCACTGTGCTCGTTGGCGGTCGCCGTAGGGGTTTGTCCGACGTGAATTAAGAATATTCAGCCGTTGCCAGGACAAATATGTTCGGTGGCATGGCGGGTGCAGAAGGGGCGGTCTAACTCGAATTTTGGGATGTCGCTCTCGTGATCCATCAAAAACCTTTCTCCTTAGCCCGATACGCATTGCTTGCTGCGGCCCTGCCGCTGGCAGGGCAAGCAGCCACACCGGTGGGACGTGTTCAGATGGTGGAGCAGCCATCAGTAACGCAGCTGGGCGGCATGGAGTCTGTGGTACGGGCAGAGGACGCCATCGTCGTCGGTCAGGAATTTGTGACCGGCGCTGCGGGTGGCGTGATGCTGCAAATGGGCGACCAAACCATGTTGCTGCTCGGCCGTAATTCGCGCATCGGCGTGGATCAATTCAGATGGTCACCGGCGGATCCTCAGGCGGCAAATATTCGTTATCAACTCGGCGCCGGCACGCTCAGGGTGGTCACCGGTTTGGCTGCCAAAGTCGTGCCCCTGCAGCATGTCATCGACACCCCTTATGGCCGGGTGATTGCCCACGGCACGGACTTCACCATCAGCCTCTGCGAGGCCGATTGCGGTGGTTGGCAGGGGATGTTCGTTCGTGTTCAAGAAGGCCGAGTCCAAGCCGATAACCCACAGGGAACCGCTAGTGCAGGTACCGGCCAGTTTCTGAGAGTGCCCAAAACGGATGAAGCGCCGCGTCGCGTCCCTGATGCCCCGGCCGCCGTCGAGCTGTACCAACAGAACCAACTGGCCACCACTGGCGCCAGTACCAGCGGCAACGTAGCGACGCCAGCGCCAGAAGCAGAAACCCCTCCGCCCGCGCCGCAACCCGACGCCAGCCCGTTTTAAACCAATTGCACACCAGGAAACTGCTATGGACGATTTACGTTGGGTAGACGCGCTGGGAACGAGCAGTGGCGCACGCCACGATCTGAAAGTCCTGCACGTCGGCAAGTATTACCCGCCGAATTACGGCGGCATAGAAAGCCACACGCAAACCTTGGCGCAGGGCTTGGCCGAGAACATGAATGTGGAAGTTGTGGTTTCCAACCCGCAGAGCAAAGAAACCACGGTGGAGCGCGACGGCTTGGTGGAACTGCGCCGGGTTGGCACCCTGAAGACCATCGCTAAAGCGCCGCTGAGCCCAGACATTTTCAGCGCCGTGAACGCCTCCGACGCGGATATCCTGCATCTGCACTGGCCAAATCCTATCGGCGCGCTCGCGGTGTTGACAGACCGCAAACGTCGGCCATTGGTCGTCACTTACCACAGCGACGTCGTCCGGCAGAAGTTCCTCGCCAAATTGTTCTGGCCGTTTTTGTGGCTGGTGTTACAGCGCGCCGAGAAGATCATCGTGACGTCGTGGCGTTATGTCGAAACCTCTCCTATCTTGCGTACCTATGCTGACAAATGCGTCAGCATTCCGCTTGGGATACCGGCGGTAGCCCATGCACAGCGCAGTGCGGTTGAAGCCGTACGGAAAACCCATGCGCCCAATGGCGAGCCCTTGTTGTTGGCGGTGGGCCGCCTGGTCTACTACAAGGGTTTCAACGTGTTGCTCGATGCGCTGGCGATGGTTCCCAAGGCGCGACTCGTGCTCATCGGCCGGGGGCCGGATTTCGCGGCACTAAAAGCACAGGCGCATGCGCTCGATATCAGCCATCGGGTCGATTTTTTGAGCCGCGTCGAAGATTTGTCACCGTATTACGCGGCGGCTGACCAGTTCATCCTGCCTTCGAACTACCGCAGCGAGGCATTTGGCCTAGTGCAGGTGGAGGCCATGCAGCAAGGGACGCCCGTGATCAACACTGCGCTGGATACCGCTGTGCCGGAGGTGTCGCTGCATTTGCAAACCGGCCTGACGGTACAGCCTAGTGACCCTCGCGGGCTTGCCGATGCGATTCAAACGCTCATCAGCGACCCTGCATTGGCTGAGCGGATGGGTGAGGCGGGCCGTTATCGGGCCGCCAAGTTATTCAGCGCGCAAGCGATGGTTGGCGCGACCAAGCGGTGCTATTTGGGTCTTCGCCGCCGAGCTGCGGCACTGGGCGCCATGGCGCGAGGCTGACGCGCCATGCGCATCGTATTTGTCTTCACCAGTGCGGAGCTAGGCGGCGCGGAGCGATCGCTGACGGAGCAAATCCAAGCTCTTTCAGCGCGCCAACCGACCTGGGAGTTGCACGCAATACTGCCCGCACACGGCGCGCTGACGGAGCTCTTGCGCGGCACGCTGCCGCAGCTTCGCCTGCACTGTGTGCTGTTCCCTCACCGGGTTGCCGCGACTGGGCAAAACACCAGCGCGCTAAAGGCGATGGCGATCTTGCCCGCTGCTGTGTCGTATCTCTGGCAACTGAGACGCTTGCTGCGACAGATTGCGCCGGATTGGGTGCACAGCAATGGCAATAAAGCACACCTCGCCTGTGCATGGGCGCGCCCCAGCGGTACTCGGCAGGTCGTGCACCTGCGTGACTACCCAGAGGGTCGGCTGACTCTTGCACTGCTGAAAGCCAGCAAGCACCGCATCGATGTTTGGCTGGCGATCAGCTTTAGCGTGGCCAAAGTGGCGCAAGACAACCTCGGCCTCACCGCTTCGCCTCAAGTTCGGTACAACGCGCTACCGGTGGCGCTGTACGCGGCGGCGCGCGGCGCAGAGGCCAGAGGTTTACCGCTGGCACACCTTGCCGACATGCCCGCCAGCGCGGCTCCCACCGTGGGCCTCGTGGCGACCTACGCGCACTGGAAGGGCCATGAGGTGTTTCTGGAGGCACTTGCGAAACTGCCGGGGGATCTCCCGTTCCGCGCTTACCTCATCGGCGGGTCGATCTACGCCACCAACAGTGCCCAGCAGTCCGAAGCGGCATTGCGTCAAAAAATCACCACCCTAGGCTTGTCCGGAAAAGTGGGTTTGGTGCCATTCCAGAAAGATGCTGCGGCCGTGTTCGCAGCACTCGACGTGGTGGTTCATGCCTCAACCAAACCCGAGCCGTTTGGACGGGTGATTGTCGAAGGCATGGCTACCCAGTGCGCGGTGATTGCGGCCGATGCCGGTGGCGCGCGCGAGGTGGTATCCGCCAACGTCACGGCACTGGTGCACCGCCCCGGCGATGCGCTGAGCCTATCCACGGCACTCTATCGTCTGCTCAGCGACGCAAGCCACCGCCAAGCAATCGCCACGGCGGGGCAGGACTTCGCGCTAAATACTTTTGCGCGCAGGGATGCCGGTGCTGAGCTTGCGGAGATCTATCGCTGATGGCGGTGATGCACGTGGTGCCCGGTCACTTGCTCGGTGGTATCGAGCGGATTCAGCTGACGCTGGCACAGGTTGAATCAACTAGCAGACCGAGCTTCGCGATCTGTCAGGCTGGGACAACCCAGCGCGCACTAGAGCAAACCGGCGCGGATTGCTATCTGATCGGCATGCCGAGTGCTGGCCGTCCGAGCTCTTGGCTACCGCCTCATCGCGCACTGCGCGAGGCAATTGTTGATGCTGGGGTCAATCAGGTGGTGTTTCATTCATTGTGGGCTTGGTTGATGCTCGCCGCCGCCGCTCGAGGGGTGCAGCGCGCCTTAGTGCTCCACGATCACATCGACCCAAACAACCTGCTGCAGCAGGCTGCGCGCTGGCAGCGACCTGATCGCCTGATCTGTGTCAGCCACTCGGTAGCCGCTGCCAGTGCGCGTCATTGGCCCAGCCTCCAGCGAGCCGTTTGGTACCCACCCTTGCCGCTGCGGCCGGTCACGCGAGACCGTGCGGCGATCCGGCGCGCACTGACCGCAGACTCCGGTGACTTTGTCATCGTCCAAGCCAGCCGTCTGGACGCGGGCAAGGGCCACGAAACGCTGATCGCCGCTTTGGCGATGCTGCCGCCAAGCGCGGCATGGCAGCTTTGGCTGCTCGGCGGCGCTCAGCGCCCTGCCGACCAAGCGCGCCAAGAGTTACTGCGCCAAAAAATTGCCTCAGCTGGCCTAGAGGCGCGCGTGCGCTGGGTGGGCCAGGTCGATCAGGTGCAGGACTACCTCGCCGCCGCCGATCTCTACTGCCAAATCAACTCTGGTCGTGAGGCGTTTGGCCTGTGCTACGTCGAGGCCATGCAGCAAGGGCTGCCTGTGATTGCGAGTGATCGTGATGGCCCAGCCGAGATCATCCGTGCCGACTGTGGCTTCTTGGTGCGCCCGAACCACGCAGCTGCGGTGGCGGCGCATATCCAAGACCTGATCGGCCATATGCCCCGAGCACAGGCGATGGGAGCGGCTGGAATGGAACGTGCAAAACAGCTCTCTGATCCAGAGCGCCAATGTGCGGCTCTGGCGCAATTGCTCGCCGCCCCAACATGATTTCTGTCCTACTGTGCTTGCTCGCATTTGTTACCAGCTATCTCGCTGGCCGTCGCAGTCTGGTCGCTGCGGTGCAGGTGGTGCTAGCGGTGGGTTATGGCTACGGCATCTTGCGCGCAAATCTGCTGCAACCCTTGACCTACTTCGTCTTCGACTCAGCCGTCCTGGGACTTTATCTGGCCTACCTAGCCCAGCCGCGCGCAGGGCATTCCTTGGCGCTGCGCGTCTGGGTGCTGCTGCTTGCAGCATGGCCCACCCTACTGTTGTTATCCCCGCAGCAGGATTTGCTCGTGCGCATGGTCGGCTGGCGCGGCAACGTCTTCTACCTACCGCTGCTGCTGATTGGCGCACAACTCTCCCTTCAGGACTACCGACGCTTAGCGGAAGTGCTCGCGGTCTTAAACCTTGCAGCCCTCGGATTTGCCGTCGCGGAGTACCTCCTCGGCGTGCCGCGCTTTTACCCCTACAGCGCCGTCACACGCATCATTTACGACAGCAATGACGTCGCCGGCTACCAATACCTCCGCATCCCCGGCACGTTCGCGAACGCCCACAGCTATGGGTCAGCGATGGTTGGCAGCCTCTCGCTGCTTGTGCTGAGCCTGCTCAGTCCCAGCGCTAGGGATCAACGCAGTGATGCACTGCTGATGGTCGGCGTCGCCGCGGCCATCGCCGGGATCTTCCTGTGTGCCGCACGGACCCCAGTTGGGCTGGCTGCCGTACTGCTAGTGGCGACTCTGCTGTTTGCGCCACCGCACCGTGCTGGCCTCGTCGCCCTGTTGTTTGGGCTGCTGTGCGTCGGACTACTGGCGGTCGCGGGCAACCCTCGGTTATCGCGCGCATTCAGCCTGCTGGATACCGAGGCGGTCGCCACCCGCGTCGGCTGGAGCGTCAATGAAGGCTTCTTCCCGCTGCTCTGGGATAACCCCGTCGGTGCCGGCTTAGGCTCAGGTGGCACCAGCATCCCCAATTTTTTAGGCGCAACGGTGCGTAAGGCCCAGCACGCGGCTGAGAACGAATACGCACGCATTGCCTTAGAGCAAGGTTGGATCGGCTTACTGCTGTTTCTGGGCTTCTTGCTCTGGGTGCTGCTCAAGCCAGCGGCAAACCCTCAGTTGCATAGCGCGCATCGAGTGACGCAGTGCTACCTCGTGGGCCTTTTTGTCATCGCTGCGACGGGCATCGGAACCTTCCTCGCCGTGCCGGCTGGGGCGATGATTTTGCTCTGCCTCGGGTTCTTGGCGAGCACCTCCACGGCCTCTGAGCAGGTCGCGGCGGGCTACGGCGCGGCGCGACCACTCCCAGCATGAGCAAGCCTGATGCAAAGCCGGTGGACTGGCTGGTAGTAGCACCTGCCGCGCGCAGCGTTGGCGGGCAGGACAAACTGGTGGCGGCCTGGGTCAATCACCTGATCGGCAAAGGTCTGCGCGTGGTCTTGGTGACCCACCTGTGTGACGCAGAGCTTGCAGCAAATCTCGGTACGGACCTCAAGCGCGTCCCGAGGCCACTGCACTCCAATTTTCTGGGCGAGTCGCTACTGGATTTTGCAGGCCGTATCTGGAGCGCCAGCCTGCGTCGCCGATTCCCCAACCTACGCAGTTTGGTGACGGGCGGCTGCTGCGGTTTGAGCGATGTGAACTGGGTGCACTTTGTCCATCACGCCAATCATCTGCCTAAGCCCAAGAACTGGCTTAAGCGCCTCAAGCTAAACATCTTTACCGGCAGCGCTCGTCGGCGCGAGGCGCGATACCTACCGCGTGCTGCTTGCTTGGTCGCAAACTCCCTGCAAACCGCGCGGTTCATGCAGAGCGAATTGGCGCTGCCGGTGGAGCACATCGCCGTCGCCCCTCCCGGTGCCGATCCCCGATTCTTCCCCGCCGCGGACGCTGCCGAGCAGGCAGCGCATCGCCGCACCTTTGGCTTGGGCGATGCCCCTGTGCTGTTGTTTGTCGGCGGTTTGGGCGAAGACCACCGCAAGGGATTTGATGTTCTGTTCGCAGCCTGTCTGCGGCTGAAGGCTGAGGCGGGAACACTCCCTTTTAGTGTCGCGGTGGCGGGAAGCGGCCCGTCGCTGAATGACTGGCAGCAGCGCGCCCGTGCCGCTGGCGTGCAGGCACAGATGTACTTCTTGGGTCAGGTAAGTGATACCCCGCAATTGATGCGCGCTGCCGATGCGCTGGTCAGTCCGGCGCGTTATGAGAGCTTCGGGATGAACATCATGGAGGCCTTATGCAGTGGCCTGCCGGTCATCGCCAGCGAACAGGCCGGCGCCGCTAGTTTGATTCCTAGCGCTTGGGCCGCAATGCAAATCCCACCCAACCCGAGTCCCGAACAGCTGGCGAGCGCTCTGCGCTATTGGCTGGCACATGCAGTGGCGCTGCGTGCGCAAGCGCGGACCCATGCAGCGGAGGTGGCGCGCTACACGGACGCCGATATGTGCGCGCGCATCTACGCTGCCGCCGAGGGCAGCGCTCCCATGCAGCCTAGTGCCTGCGCAGCCGAGTAAGCCGCCTAGGTAGGGCCAATAGCAGCTCGGCGCAGAGGGGGTGAATCGCGTCGAGCGCCGAGAGCCCGAAGGGCATGCGCCGTTGCGGCCGTGCGCCTGACCCCAAGATTTGTGCGAGTTCCCCGCTGAGCGTGGCCGCGCGCGCGGGCTGGAGGTGGCTCATCTGATGCAGCAGCGTCCATGCACCATTGGCTGCGGCCTGCTTGCGCTTAGGGGTGAGCAAGCCTGCTGCCTTCAGGCCTCTGGCCGCTGCCATCTGGCAGGCGAGCTGTTCTTGTGTCGGTAGGCTCTGGTCGTGCTCCCGACGGTTGCGGTGGCTCTCGCGCAGGCCCGCATGGGTGCGCCAAATGGCGAGATCGGCAGGGAACGCGACGGCATTCGGAGCCCGCCCGGCAATCAGCCAAGCGCAGACGAACCCGTAATCGTGCTTGAAGCGGTTGCGCGTGTCCCAGTGCAGACCCTTGAGGGCGGAGCGCCGGTAGAGATGGCAGCTTGCTAATGGCACTAGGCTTAAGTCCAAAACCGCCGCCGCGAAGTCCTCGAACGGGCTTTGCGGCCATGCACGGGCAAAGCCAGCTTGGGCATCGCCGATCGCCATACTGCCGGACACGAGGTCTAGCTCTGGGTCGCTGCTCAAGACTCGGTAGGCCGCCAACACACCCTCAGGCAGTAGGCGGTCGTCGTCGTCTAGGAAGAGCACCGTATCGCCGCGTGCCTCAGCAAGGCCAAGGTTGCGGGCCGTTTGCGCCCCCGCATTGTTTTGCTCCAGTACCCGCAGCCATGGCCAGTTCTCAACCGCAGCAAGATGACGCGCATAGTCGCCCGAGGCGTCGGGGCAGCCATCCACCACCAGCACAACTTCCAGCGCCAGATGCGCTGCCAATGGCGCGATGTACCCCAGAGTTTCTGCGAGCAAATCCCGACGCCGAAACGTGGGGATGATGATGCTGAGAGCGGTCATGGCGGCGGCTGGGATGCGGGATTTTGGTGGCGGCCCTGTGCGGCGACGGAAAGCGAAGTGAGTGCCAACCAGAGCAGCCACGGGAACAGATGTTTCTCAAACTCGTAATAGCCGTCGCCAAACACCACATAGGCGGGATACAGAATGGAGAGCGACAGCAGCCAAACGCCCGACCAGTCACGCACGAGCACTGAGCGTATGCAGGCGGCGACCACAAGTGCTAAGGCCAGCGCGCCCCAAGGTGCTCGCCCAGCAGTGGAGTGATCAAGCCATTGCGGCCAATGCTGGCTGCGGAGATACCGCTGGCGGTAGTCCGCGCGAAACGCGGTGATCACCGACTCTTGAACGACTGTGAAGAATATCGAGGGCTTTGCCTGTAGCGCTTGGCGAAAGTGATCGGGCAGGGTGGCGCGGAGGTGGGTTTGTTCTGCCACCGGCAGCGCCACGCCAGTGGGCCAATAGCTACTGCACCAGAGCGGGTCAATCGCCATAGACGTGTTAGCAGATGGCACATTGCCAGGTGTGCGCACGCAACGCTGCGCAGCTTGGGCGCGCCGCGCTTCGAAGTCGCGCTCTGGCCACTGACTCACATGGTTGAGGCTGTAGCCAATGCCGTTGAACCAACGGTTGTAGGGGTTTGCATCAACTCCGCCACTAAAGCGCAGGACGTAGCTTGCTGCGGCTGACACGAGGATCAAACCCATCAGCGCATGACCCCAAAGCCTGCGCCGCCAGAGCAGCAGTAACCAGGGTGCGAACTGAAGCTTGGTCAGGCTCGCAAGCCATAATGCCCATGGCGAGGCCGAGTGGTAGTGGATAAACGCCAGTGTTAGCCACGGCAGTAAGGCGACGAAGAGCGCCTCTTCATACAGGGAGAACAACAGCGCGAGCGCCCAAGGGTTGGCGAGCAGCAGCAATAACCCCAGCTGCGCCCAAATCGGTAGGCGCTGAGACAGGCGCATTGCCCCGGCCCAGTAAACCCAGAGATAGAGGCCACTCAGCAGCGGCAGATAAAAATGCTCTAGGCCGATGGCGCGGTGGCCATTTGCCAGCAATTGCACGAGTGCCGCGACGGGGTTGAGGCTGCGCCAAGGTGTGAACTGCATCTCGGGCGACAGCGGCAGCTGCATGGGTAGTGTCGGCCAGCCGTAGGCATCGCCAACGCCCATGGGGATGAGCAGCCGTGCGGCGTCACCATTGTTGAGCGGCACCAGCCAAGGCCAATACCAGCCTATCCCCGAACATAGCGCGGCCAAGACGGCGGCGGCACTCCAAATGCGGACGCTTCCGCGGTCAGCCAACACGGCGAACCCGTTGCAGGATGGGCTGCTCGATGAATCGGTAGCTGCATCGCGCCAGCAACGTGCAGACGATGACGGAAACTACAAAAACTGGGAGGAACCACCGCGCGCTGTGGTCGCTGCCGAGTAGATACTCCACCGCGCGAATGACCGGCAGGTGGACGAGGTACATCACATAAGAATACTTGCCAAGCCCTGAGAAAAAATCCGCAAGCCGCCCGCCTTGGTACGGCAGCAGCAAACCGAGAGCCACCAAGGCGAATGCCCAAACCGAGAAGTAGGTGTACACCCATGACCAAGTGCGGTCGGGTAGGTGATAGGGGCCAAAGAAAGCGCGTTTCAGATCTCCCGTACCGAGGTAAATCACCACACCAACGGCGATGGGAGAAAGGCAGATGATCGCCAGTGGTTTCTTCCAGCGCTCTAGCTCAGCCATGGTGGTGAAGTTGAGTGCGATCCCTAGGGCAAAACTGGCTAGGTAGGTGATTGGCAGGACGTAGAGCGCGCGGCCGACGTCCTCGTTGACTAGCGTTGGGTTACTCCGCATCCACAGCATCGCAGCCAGTAGCAGTAAGGGTTGCGTGACTACCAATAGAGCGAGGCTAGGGACTAACCGGAGCCTGCGCACGGTGAGAAGAAACAAGGGGCACAGCAGATAAAACTGCTCTTCTACGGATAACGACCATAGATGAATCAGGGGGTCATCCTGCTGGAAGTCCGGTGATGCGATGTGAAAGTTGTAGGTGTAGGTCAGCGCGGCGAGGCCGTCATACGGGGCGAGAGTCGGTTGTTGGCAGTAGCGCAACAGGGCGTCAATCGCAGGGATTACGATCGCCAAAAGCAATAGATACGGCGGCACGATGCGAGCAGCGCGGCGTAGGTAAAACTGCCGCAAGAGCGGCCCCTTCTGCTTGCCGGAATCCGTCGCAATCAGTAAGGGGCGCGACACCAGATACGCGGAAAGGCAAAAAAACATCGGCATCAAAATCCACGCGGGGTAGATCCAATGCGCGATGTGCGCTGCCATGACAATCCATACGGCCAAGCCGCGCATGACGTTGAAGTGGTGAATCTCCCCGCGAGGGTGGTCGAGAGCAACCGTGCCACGCCATAGGCCGGAATTTGTGACCGCTTTGGCGTCGCGCGTCACCGCAGCACCTCGCGGATCGAATGCAGCGTCGCTGCGTTGATGTGACTGGGCCTTAGCGCCGCTGGTGCTGGACGAAAGCTGGGCTGCCTAAGCCAGTGATGCAGCAGGCTGCCAAAGCCCTCTGGGGTGCTCGTGAACAGTGCAGCCTTTGGATGTTGGTAGTGCTCAAACCCACGGCCAGCGAAGTGGGTCGCGAGCACGGTGCGGCCATACGCTAGTGCCTCAACCACCTTGATGCTGCTACCAGCGCCGCTGGACATCGGCGCAATGACGGCGTGAATGCGTTGGTAGAAGTTGCCGATTTCTGCCACCGCACCCAAAAACTGTAGTTGGGGGGTGGATTGCAGGGTTTGGCTAAGTGCGGCATCGGCACCGCGCCCAGCGACGATGAGGCGCAGTGAGGGCATCGTGCGCAACAGCTTCGGCCAATGGTGGGCGAGAAACCCCAGAAGCGCGTCGCGGTTGGGAGGGAAGTCCAACGCACCAATGAACCCCAGCGTTACTGGCCCTTCGGGCAGCGCCGGGATGTGTTCAGGGAGTCCCCACGGGGCGTTGTCCACCACGAATGCCTCGCGCCCTTCTAAGTGTTGGCGGTCACTGGCCTTGGCGAGCACTAGTCGCGCTGGGTAGTGCTTGAGACGTGACCACACGTGGCGGCGGAGGTAGTGGTGGTTAACGCGCGCCGCGAGGCTCAAGGGCTTCGCCGCCAGGGCCGTGGCCGATGCCTCTAGCGGAAGGTCATCGAGGTCAATCACCAGCCGTGGGTCGTCGAGCAGCCCACATTGCGCGGCGGTGTAGAGATAGCGGCAGACCACCCATTGCGCGCCTTGGAGGATGGGCGCGATGGCTTGAATGAGCTCAGGCCTTGGCGCGTAGCGGACACTCTCGAAGCAAAAGCGCCAACGGAGTGCGCGCCGTAGCCGTACGGCTGGGCCAGTGATGCGCGGGGGCGGGAGTGCGGCGGCATAGGCGGCGCGCGGCTCTGGGTTTTTAGCATCGGTCAATACGACTTTTACCGGCGCAATCGCCTGCAGCGCCTGTAACCAGCGCGCGGCCCGTTGCGCGGCGCCGAAGTCTGGCCGCCAAGGGTCGTGCGGCGTGAGAAAAATGATGCTCATGCGGCCTTTCTGGGGTCGAGCAGCGCTTGGTAGGCGGTGCTTTGTTGCAGCAGCACCTCGTGACTACCTGCGGCGGTGATACGCCCTTCCTCCAAGACGAGGATGCGGTCGGCTTGCCGCACGGTGCCCAAGCGATGGGCGATGAGAATCACCAAGTGATCTCGGGCGAGGCTCTCGATCGTTCGCATCACTTCCATCTCAGTGAAGTTATCGAGTGCCGAAGTGGCTTCGTCCATAAACAAGACCTGTGGCTGCCCGTACAGCGCTCTGGCGATACAGATGCGCTGGCGCTGCCCGCCAGAGAGCCTCGCGCCACGTTCGCCAAGCTTGGTGTCCAGCCCCGCTGGTAGTGACTCCACCAAAGCCTGCAAACGGCACTCGCGAATCACGGCACGGATGCGGTCCAGATCGTGCTGCTCCGGCGGTAGACCAAAGGCAATGTTGGCGGCCAAGGTGTCGTCGATCACCACGGCGTCTTGCGGCACATAGGCAGCGCGCAGGGCCTCGGGACGGAAGCGCAGCTGCCCGCTGGTGGGGTTGAGGATGCCCATGCACAGATCCACCAACGTGGACTTTCCGGAGCCTGAGCTGCCGATCAAACCGATGAGCCCTTGGCGGGGCAGCTGCAAACTCATAGGGCCTAGGGCCTGCTGCGCGCTATTCGGGTAGCGGTAGCTGACCTCCTCCAATTCAATGAGCGCATCGGAGCGCGGCATCTCCGCCGATGGTGGGCGGTATGGGTGCGCGCGCAGCTGTTGCTGATGCGCGAGGTAGTCCCGAACAGCAGGCAGGCAGAAACTCATGTGGTTGAGGGCCGCCAGCATCAGATTGGCAGAGGGGATGAGCCGCACCATGCCGACACAAAACAGCGCCAAGATGGGGATGACGGCGGCTTTTGGCAGGCCGCTGGCGAGGGTGCTGAGTGCCACCGCCATGACGCCGCTGACGGCGAGTACCTCCAGCAGCAGGCGCGGTGCCAATTGCAATGTAGCGCCAGCCGCACCGCTGCGGGCAATGGCCGCCGCCGCGTCGCTGCTGTGCGCAGTGAGCCGCGCGTGTGCGCCGGTGATCCGGAGAATCTTCAGCCCTTGCGCCGCCTCATTGGCGAGACGCCAGAGTTGCTGTCGGCCTTCGTATTCCTGCAGGCCGTAGCGCTGTGCCATTTTTTTGGCTGTGCGCACCAGCACCCAGGCAGCGACGCCGAGCGCAAATAGCCCCGGCAAGTAAATGAGCGGCTGTTGCACCAAAAGCAGGGCAATCACCGCCAGTACGACCAAGCCCTCTTTGAGGAGCTGTAGCGCCTGCAGCAAGACGCTGGTGTAGGCCTGATCCAAGTGAGATTGCAGGTGGTGCTGGAACTGACTGCTGGATTGCCCCAAAGCCCAGGCGTAGTCCTGAAACAAATAATCCTGCAAGTAGCGGATCTGAAGGCGGGCGACGACGCCACGCAAATGCCGGTGCAGGTAGTAATGGGTGAGGCTGACCCACAGAAATTTGACGACAAAGGCGGCCACCAAGATGCCTGCGAGCCAATACGGCGCAGACGGGCCAAGGCCCGCTAGCCAGTCTGCCAAGCCGGGGTGCACGCCGGTGAGTGCGGATGCCTCCATCAAGCTCGCCATAAACACGGGGATCAGCCCAATTCCCACGAACTCCAAACCTGCCGAGACGCCAAACGCACCGACCAGCCAGCCAAGGCGGATGCGCTCTGCGGGCGTCATTTGCGCCACCAGAGTGCGAAGGACGGCGATGGTTGACGCGTTAGAGGCTGGCATGCGGCTTGGACGGTTGTTTGGGCAGCACCGGCAAAAACGGTGCATTCGTAAGTGCCACTACTTCAAATCCCGTGCCTGACTCATCCACCCAGCGGCCAGTGCCCAAGCACTGGCGCATCGTTACCGGCGAGCTGCCGCCTAGCATCGGCGGCGTGGCCGACTACAGCCTGCGGCTGGCGCAGGCACTCCAACACTCAGGCGCAGAAGTCAGCCTCTGGAGCCCAGAGCGCATCACGCTGCATACCCAGGGCATCGTCAGGGTGCGTCCTGCCGGGCATTTTGGCCCCTCCGCACTCAAAGCTTGGAGTGCCGCCGCCGACGACGCCCCAGCGGCTGATTCGACGCGATGGCTCCTGCAATACACCCCTAACTCACTGGGGCTAAAAGGCTGTAACTGGTTTTTTTGCGACTGGCTGGCGCGGCGTGCGGCAGCGGGCGAACGCGTCGAGGTGATGCTGCATGAGCCCTATTACCCACTGCTCTGGCGCGATCGCCCGCAGCGCTGGCTCTTGTCTGGGGTTCAGCGGTTAATGCTGAAGCGATTGCTGCCCTCTGCGCACGCCGTCTGGGTATCCGCACCCAGTTGGCTGCCGGTCATCCAGCCATACTTGCGCGCAGGGCAGGGCGCAAAATGGTTGCCACTGCCCAGCAATATTCCGGTGGATCGCTCCGACGCGCCCGCCAAAACGGCGGAGCCCTCGGTAGTGAGCTTTGGCAGCTACGGGTCAGCGATCGCCCCTGTGTTGGCAGCAACTTGGTCCGCCTTGATTGCGCTGCAGCCGGATGTGCGCATCCTGCTCGTGGGGCGCGGCGCCGCAGCGCATCACGCGCAGTTGCCGGAGGCCGTACAGCAGCGCTGCCGTGTTTGGGAGAGTGCAACGCCTGCAGATGCCTCGCGGGCATTCCAGCAGGCGTGGGTGGGATTTACGCCGTTTCCGGATGGCGGCATTAATGCCCGTCGCAGCTCAGCGCTAGCGCTACTGGCGCACGGGCTGCCGCTGGTGTCCACGCAAGGCAAGCTGACCGAACCGCTGTGGCACCACCGCCAAGTGACGCTGGTGCCGGAACACGCCCCCGCCTATGCCGAGGCCATCCATGCCGTGCTCCGAGCGGGGAGCGTGGCCGACGATGACCAGCTGTATCGGCAGCACTTCAGCCTAGAACGCACCGTTTCTACGCTGAGCGCGGGGAGGAGTTGAACATGCGACCGATTACCTTGGTCGCTGATGCCCCAGACGAGGGCTGGGTGAGCATGAATTACTGTGCCGAGCAGCAATTTGCCCACCTCCAAGCGCTTGGCCACGCGGTGAGCTTCCTGCAGCCTAAGTTGCCGCAGCACTTCCGCCGCATTTTTGGTATCAGGGCTTGGAATGCGGATCGCATTTGGCATCGCCAAGTGAGATACCCCAACCAACTGCGCCGTTGGGTGGCCCAGCACGATACCCCCGAGCGCCGCTATCTCGTCGTCGATCACAGCTACGCCAGTGTGATTGACGCTTTGCCGCACGACCGAACCGCCGTGTATTGCCATGATCTCGACGCATTCCGTGCGCTGCTCGCGCCAAGTTCTGGAGCCCGCGCTGCGGCGCATCGTTTAGTCGCCGGTCGTTTGTTACGCGGCATGCGCGCGGCGCGCTGGGTGTTTTACAGCACGCAGGACGTTGGCAATGCGCTGCGTGCGCATCAGATCGCTCCGGCAGCGCAACTGGTGCAAGCGCCGCTCGGTGTTGCCTCGGAGTACTGGTCGGCCCAACCCGCTGCAACGCTGCCCAGCGCGTTGATCGGCGCGCCCTATGTCTTGCACGTCGGCACCACCGTTGCGCGCAAGCGTGTGGACGTGCTGTTGGCGAGTTTTGCCGAGCTTTGGCGGGCGCAGCCTGAGCTGCGTTTGGTGAAGGCAGGCCAGGCACTGGACGCCGAGCACTGGGCGCAGTTGCAGCGACTCGGGGTGCCTAGGGCCGCTGTCGCCTGTGTAGGATTTTTGTCGCGATCGGAGCTTGCGGCCCTCTACCAACACGCTGCCTTGGTGCTGATCCCCAGCGCCGCTGAGGGCTTCGGCATCCCACTGATTGAGGCATTTGCCTGCGGTGCGCCGGTTTTATGCAGCGATCTCCCAGTGTTCCGTGAGACCGCAGGCGCACTTGCTGACTACGCGCCCGTGGGTGATGTCGCTGGGTTCGTCCGGCAGGCACAAAAAGTGCTCACTCGGGGCAGAGCGCCCGATGAATCTACACGCCGCCGTTGTGCGAGTGCGTATTCCTGGCCTCAACACGCAGAGACCTTAAGCGCCGTTTTGAACACCTAATTCGTACAGCAGCCAATCGCAATGAAGATCATCTTGAAGCCACCGCTCTCCGCCTTCGCAGTCGCGGTGCTGACGCTCGTCGCGCAATCGGCCCAAGCGCAAAACTTGGACCCGAGGCGGGAGTTGCCAGAGCTGAATAAGCCAGTCGCCACGGCGGCTGCCACGCGGCCTTGGGAATTTGTGGTGGATACCCGCGCTGTCGGTACCGATAACTTTTACTTCACCGCCGCCGACCGCCAAAGCGGGGTGCTGCTGCAAGTTGCCCCGACGGCGGTTTATTCCGCAGCGAAAGGGCCCTTGCAACTGCGTGGCCGCGCCCGTGGCGATTTAGCCTTTGCCACGCTCAACGACAACAACGACGGCTATTCCGATTACGGCTTAGGCGGCGAGATGTTGTTTAACCCCGCCGTGCGCCATGTGTTCCGCCTCTCCGGCGAACTGCAACGTGGGCACGATGCCTTCGGCCTAGGCCGCACGGAAGGCAACCGCAACATCGACCGCGCTCTGGATCTCTGGCAGCAGGGCGATGCAAAGGCCAGCTATCGCTTTGGGGCGCCCGGAGCGCCCGCGCAGGCTGAAGTCCACGCTCAAGGGCTGCGCCGCGTCTACCGCAACAATCGCGAAGACACGCAGTTGCTCGACCAAACCAGCAGCGGCTGGGGCTGGGAGGTCGCTTATAACCACTCGCCGTATTTGGCGATGTTGCTGAGCTACGACAGCCTCGACCGCAATCTGCGCGAAACCGAATCCGCTCCGGCAACCCGCGACACGCGCGAGAACTTGGTGCTCGTCGGCGTGCGCTGGCTTACTAGCTCTAAAACCAGCGGCGACATTCGCGTCGGCTATCGCCAGCGCGATCCTCAAGGCAGCAGCCCCAGCAACAACCAATTTGCCTACCGCGCCCGCGTGCAATGGGACGCAACACCAAGGGACCAATTCACCCTGCGCACCGGCATCGGCACGGAGGGCAGCTACCTCGATGGCGTGCGCTACATCGATAGCCGCGACGTCCAGTTAGATTGGCTTCGCTCTTGGTCGGGCCGGATGCAAACCCGCGCCCGCGTCGCTGCGGTAGAAGCGGAGTTTGTCGGTAGCGAGCGCAAGGATCGCAGCACGGATGTCGCCGTGCGCGCCGAGTACCGCTACGCCGCCCGTTGGCGCGTGAATGGCGAGCTCCGGCACCTGAAGCGCAAAAGCGATGCGGCTGAGCTCGACGGCAAGACCTCGGTGGTCTCAGTGGGTCTGCGCTATGAGTATTAAACCTGCTCTGATGCTCTGCCTGACGGCCCTTATCGGCGTCTCAGGCTGCGTTACCACCTACGACCTACCCTTGCCGGAGGCTGGCAACCCCGCCTTGGCGA
Source organism: uncultured Salinisphaerales bacterium (assembly GCA_964535755.1). Lineage (GTDB taxonomy): Bacteria > Pseudomonadota > Gammaproteobacteria > Nevskiales > Nevskiaceae > Stagnimonas. The sequence goes on from CAZHTI010000008.1 coordinate 20,282, forward strand.
CCGCAGGGCTTGAGTCCCAAGGGCAGCCAGCGGCGGGAGTCATCGCCCCACTCAGTGGTGCAACGCCCACGCTCATGGCCGCCCCTGCAGCGGCCACGATGCCGACCCTAGCTGCACCCGCCATCGCCTCCGTGCCGACGGTGGCTGTGCCCGCCGCACCGGCAGAGGCCAACCCCAGCGCATTCATCGCCTCTCAGTACCACATGGCGGTGGGCGACCGTATTCGGGTGGAGGTTTTCGGTGAGTCCGACCTCACCACTGAGGCGCTGATCGATGCCAGCGGCACCATCAACCTGCCGCTCATTAGCCGCGTGCTCGCGGCTGGGCAAACCCCGCAAAATCTTGAGGCCAACGTCGCCAACGCCTTGATCAAAGGCGACTTCCTCAAGCGCCCACGGGTGCAGGTGTCGGTGCTGCAATTCAGGCCGGTGTTTATTTCCGGCGCCGTCAAAAATGCCGGCGCATTTGCCTTTCAGGACGGTCTGACGGTTGAAAAGGCGCTGGTGCTCTCGGGGGGGCTCAACGCCACCGCTTCCAGCTCCCGTATCTACTTGATTCGCGACCAACGCGGCCGCCAGCGGGTGAGCCTGCAAACCCCTTTGTTCCCCGGTGACACCGTGATCGCCGAAGACGGACTGTTCTAAGCCATGCAAACTCCTCTCCCCGCTGCTAGCGCAGCAGACGCCACGAACCGCAACGGCCCTGCTTCGGAGATGACTCCGGTGGCACTGGTTGCCAGTCTGTTTTCGCGCCACTTCTGGTCCATCGCAGCCTTTGCTGCAAGCGGTGCGATGGTCGGTGCTATGGCGACTCAGGCAGGCACGCCAATGTACCGAGCAACCGCGACCTTGCTGATTGAGGGCGACAACCTGCGCCAGATGAATCTGCAAGATGCCTACACCCCAGCCATGCAGGACGGTGCGGTGTACTTCGCCACGCAATTAGAACTGATGCGCTCCCGCGAGTTGGCAGTGCGCGTAGTGCGTGACCTCAAGCTCGATTCCGACCCGCTCCTAAAGCCCAAGCCCGCGAGTGGGCTCGACAAACTGCTACAGCAGATTGGCGTCAAGGAGGAGGCCAAAGCGTCAAGCCCTGCTAGCCGCCAACAAGCGCTGGCTGAGGCCGTGCAGTACGGCCTGCAGGTGCAGGGGGTGGAGGGGACTCAGCTAGTTCGCGTGAGTTTCGTCACGCCCTTCCCGCAATACGCTGCGGCAGTCGCCAATGCGGCTGGATCGGCATATCTGGATTTAGGTCTGGAGTCGCGCCTGAACGCGACCCAAAAAGCCAGCCAATGGCTGACCGATAGACTGGATCAAATCCGCAGCAAGCTCGAAGACTCCGAAGCGAACTTGCAGAGGTTCCGCGAGCAAAACCGGATCGTCTCCGTTGGCGGCGGCACCCGAGGATTGGTCGATGCAGAAGTGCTCGAGAACTCCGAGCGCTTGCGCGAAGCACAAAGGATTAAAGCGCAATTAGGCAATACCTATCAGCGCATCCAAGCGGCGGGCGAGTCCATGAGCAACTTGGAGTCGGTGAGCCCGCTGCTCGTCGAGGCCGGCGTCGCTTCCGCCCAAACGGGTTATCTCTCGGCGCAGGAGGAGGTACGCCAACTCTCCGAGCGGTATGGTCAAAATCATCCGTCGATGGCGACCGCCAAGGCCAAGCTGGAGGCCAATCGCAATGCCTTCCATGAGCAGTTGCGGGTGGCAGCAGGGGGTGTAAAAACCCGCTACGAAATTGCCGCGCAAACGGAGCGCCAAATGCTGGGGGCGGTGGATGCCGCCAAGGGCCGCGCGCAGCAAATGGATCGGCTGCAGTACGAGCTCGGCGTCTTGGAGCGCGAGACGGACTCCAACCGCGAGCTCTACGAGATGTTCCTCACCCGCTTCAAGCAAACCGACTCAACGGTAAGTTTTGATGCCCCGCCAGCACGCATCGTCGAGCAAGCGCGTCGCCCAGATCTGCCGTACTCACCCGTACTCTGGAAGGGAATACTCAAGGGCGCCCTGCTGGGCCTGCTCTTAGGGATCGCAGCAGCCGCGCTGCGGCGAGCCTTAGGCCAGCGCTTGGAGTCCGCAGAGCAGTTGGAGCAACTACTGGGCAGGCCGGTGATGGGCGTGCTGCCCTCGGTGAGCCGTGCGCAGAAGCGCAGCCTGACCAAGCATTTTGTGCTGGAGCCCAACTCGCCATTCTCGGAAACTCTCCGCGGCATTCGTGCTTCGCTGCTGCTGTCCGAGGCGGCAGGCAGTTGTCGGCGCTTGGCCATCACCTCCGCCCTCGCGGGCGAGGGTAAGAGCTCAGTCTCGGCAGGGATTGCTGCGGCACTCTCCAGCCGTGAACGCGTGCTGTTGCTAGAGGCAGATCTGCGCGCGCCGCATCTGGTGCGTTCCTTAGGCTTGGACACGCAACGCCCAGGGATTTCCGAAGCGCTCGCTGGGACCGCTTCCTTGGACGACTGCATCCACAAAGGCGGTGCGGGCATGCCGGATGTTCTCGCAGTGGCCAAGCGGCCCCCGAACCCGGGGGAAGTGGTGGAGTCCGCCGCCTTCAAAAACTTGCTGGATACGCTGCAAGCCCGCTATGACCGCATCGTGATTGATACCCCGCCTTGCCGTATCGCCGGCGATGCCTTGGTGTTGTCGCGTCTCGCAGATGGTGTGCTGTTGGTGGTGAACGCTGAGCGCGGCGACACGCAGTCGGTGCAAGCCTCGCTACGGCAGTTAGCGTTCGTCAACGCGCGCCTGATTGGTGCAGTTTTGAATGAGGCGAGCCATCGTCGCCAGAACGTCTATTACGGCAGTTATGGCTATTACGGCAGCGCGCAAAAGGCTTAGCGCTTCTCTGTGCATCGCTGCGGCGGTACTCCCACTCAGCTTGGCGGAAGGGGTCCACGCTTGGCGCAATCTGGTCGCTGTAGAGGCCGTCGAAGGCCGTCATCACGGTTTGCTCCGAGAGCGACAATGGCAGCATTACGCCGCCGCGGCGGCATCCGGGCGCTGCTCCGAAGCGGCCTCTCGTTGGCCTTCGCTCATCCGCCAATACCCCGCTGAGGCGCGGCTTTGGGTGCAGCGCCAGCGCCAGGCTTGGCGTTGCGGACTCGCGCATGAGCAGTGGCAAATCGCCGCAGCGATGACGTACAGATTGGCCCCGCACAACGTGGAGATTGCAGCCCTGCAAACGCACCTAGCCTTGCAGGCTTGGCCAGCCGCGAGCGGTTCAACCCGCAGCCTGTGGCAGGCCCAAATGCAGGCCTACTACGCGGCGCATCCTCTGCATTTCAAAGCGCAAGTGAAGGGGGACTCCGAGCGTCTCGTTGCCTGCCTCGCGCTGCAGCCGCGGGAGGGCATACCCGCATGCTTGCGCGGCTTGGCCTAACAGCGCCGCCACTGGCGCTCGCTGGCTTGATTGCGGCCTTACCGCTGCTCGCGGGTGCAACTCAGCCTTTGGTTTGGAGCCTAGTCGCCGCCGCAGTGGCGCTGCTCTGCCTGCAAGGCCATAGCGCCTGGCGCAGTGCCCCGCGCCTACCCAATCGACTCTGGCTCGCCTACCTGTGCTGGCTCGGCGTCTATTTAGTCCCTCTGCCGTTTGCGTGGATTGAGGTGCTCAGTCCGCAGGCGGCGTCTGTGCATGAGGCGGTCGGCGCCGCAACGGGTAGCCACTGGGCCACGCTCTCGATCAGCCCAGCAGCGAGTCAGCGGTTCTTGCTGCAAAGCCTGTGTCTCTATCTTTTGTGGCGCGCCTGCGGCGCTAGCTTGGCGAACCAAACCGGACTCTCTGCGCTGCTGGTGTTGGTGACGACCGTCGCGGTGCTGCAGGCTTTGTTGGGTTTGGTGCAGATCGGGGCGGATCGCCCCTTTGCTCAGGGCAGCTTCGTCAATCGCAACCACTATGCGGGGTGGATGGCCTTGACGGCCTGCGCCATTTTGTCGGCGTTGTTTGCCCAAGCAGATTCCGCACCTGCCCACTCTTGGCGGCTGCGCGTGCAAATCTGGCTCGACGCTCTACGCAGCCCGCGCTTCGTGCTGCGGGTGGTGCTGCTCTTGGTGATTACGGCGGTGGTGGTTAGCCGCTCGCGCGGGGGCAATCTTGGGCTGGCAGCCGGTCTTCTGGGCGTGTCTTCCCTCGCCTTGTTAACCCGTCAGAGTCGCCGCTCGGCAGTGCTGATCGCGGCCAGCGTTCTGTTGCTTGATGTCCTGCTCATTGCTCCCCTATTCGGCCTGAACAGCGTGGTGGCGCGCTTTGCCGCACCTGTTCATGAGCAGGAGCCTCGTGCGCTGCTCTGGGCGAGCCTGCCGAGCTCGCTCGCCGCTACCCAAGGGTTTGGCAGCGGGCCGGGGAGTTTTTCGGTGCTCAGCGCGCAATTTAAGTCTTGGCAAGTCCTCCCCCATTTTGACCACGCACACCAAGAGTATTGGGAGTTCTGGCTAGAGATCGGCCCCGTCGGCTGTACTTTGCTCGCAGCCTTAGTGCTCTGGCATGTAGCTTGCTCGATCCGCCTCGCCTGCCGCGGCAAACACCGTTGGCAACGCAGTGCGGCAATGGCGACCTTTGGGCTGCTCGTCGCAACTGCCGTGCAGGCTGCCGTTGAGTTCCAGCTGCGCGTCCCCGCGATTGCCTTTGCCGCCGTCGCCATGATGGGCATTGCGAGCCAGTTGGCAGTTGCGGCGCATCACTCCAGACCCATCAAGCCTCCTGCTCCCCTATGAACGCCGCGCAAAAATCTACTCTGCTCCCTCATCTTGGCTTGCTCACGGCCCTGTTTGCCGCGGCCCCTGCAGCAGTCGCACTGACGCCGGAAGAGCGCCCCGCACAATATCTTGCAGCTGTGGTTGGCGCAGGTAGCTCTACCGATGTCGGCAACGCCGCGCGTGCGGAAATCAGCTGGGGGATTCCGGTAAGCCGGCAAGCGTTTGTCGAGGCACTCGCGGCCAGCTACGGCAGCAAACCAGCCGTAGGGGTCGGCTTAATGTTGCAGCACCGCGACGATAGGTTTAACCCCTACTTGCGCGCCGGCGTTATGGCAGGAAGTGGGGATTCCGTCCGCGGCATCGCCCAGGTTGCGGTCGGCGTGGCCATGCAGCCAGCCGCGTTAGGCCGGAATTGGCGGGTGCGCATGGAGGCTGCGCTGGGCAACCTGTTTGCGAGTGAGTCCACTGGCCGCGCTAGCGACCCGGATCTGAGCGTCCGGGTCGGTGTTCAGTACGATCTCGCCCGCTACCGTAGCCTAGGCCCAGCGCCGCTACTGGCCCCACCGCCGCCAGTGGCTCCCGCGGCTACCGAGTTGGTACCCGTCGAGCCAGTGGCGTCTCGCACCCTTTAGGCGCTGGCAATCTCACGCTTCATGGCGCTGATCACCTCGGCGTAGTCTTTGGCGCCAAAGATGGCGGAGCCGGCGACAAAGGTATCCGCCCCGGCCGCTGCGATCGCGCGGATGTTGTCGATCTTCACGCCGCCATCAATTTCCAGCCGAATCTCGCGGCCTGAGGCGTCGATGAGCGCGCGGGCTTCGCGCAGTTTGTTGAGCGCCTCGGGGATGAAGCTCTGGCCGCCGAAACCGGGGTTCACACTCATCAGCAGCACCATGTCCACTTTGTCCATGACGTGCTTGAGGCAGTCCAGCGGAGTGGCTGGATTGAACACCAGCCCGGCCTTACAGCCCGCCGCTTTAATTGCCTGTAGGCTGCGGTCGATATGGCGGCTGGCCTCGGGGTGGAAGGTGATGTAGCTAGCCCCTGCCTTGGCAAAGCTCGCCGCTAACTCATCGACCGGCTCCACCATCAAATGCACGTCGAGCGGTGCGGTGATGCCGTACTTACGCAGCGCTTCGGCAATCGCTGGCCCAAAGGTGAGATTGGGGACGTAGTGGTTGTCCATGACGTCGAAGTGGACGATGTCCGCACCGGCGGCTAAGACCCGCGCGACGTCATCGCCCAAGCGCGCCAAGTCAGCGGACAGAATCGACGGGGCAATCAGAGGAGCGAGTTTGGCCATGGGTGGGGTGGGTTCTTGTTGCGCAGTGGGCAGTGGGATTGGGCCTTAGGGGCTTTGCAGCGGTGCGGCCTTGAGGACTTCCAGCGTGACCTGAGTTTCATCGCCCAGGTGTTGCTGGCTGCGCCAGACTTCGCCGGAGCTGGGGTCGACCCAGAAGTCCTGACGCCAGACTTGGCGCATATCAGGCAGTTCGACGGTCTCCTGCCAGTGGTCGAGGGTGATGGGCTTCTGGTGCAGGCTGATGGTCTCCGTCGCCACGTACTTCAGGTGGTTACGGGTCTGTAGGCCGTAGCGGTCAGGGGCCAAGTCCAACTGTTGGGCGAAGTGATAGCTGCGCAGCTTGTCCATAGGCTTGCCCAAGGGGTCGGCCTCAGCGACGACGCGTACCGCGCGCACGTCCTGTGCGAAGCCGACACTGCGCACGATGCGGCCATTGCGGGTGGCGACCAGCACGTTGTTATCGGCGCGCCAGAGGTCTAGCCCTTGGCTTTGCTCACGCAGCACGAGCAACCCTTTGAGGCCATCCTTGACCTGCGCGCCGAGCACCGCATGCGGCTGCGCATCAATCTGCGCCCGCTCTACGGGGTATTCGCGCTTGGCGAGGTTGATCTGCTGGTAGGCGTCGTAGGTGCGCTTGAGCGATGAGGCGGGCATGCTGCAAGCAGTAGTCACCAGCGCGGCCAGCAGAACTAGCGCAGCGGATTTCATTTCAGACCGCCATCACGTTGCGCAGCTGTGCGCAAACGCAGGCCATTGAGGCGGATGAAGCCCTCCGCGTCCTTTTGGTTATAGGCACCACGGTCGTCTTCAAAGGTGCTGAGCTGGGCGTTGAATAGCGAGTCTGGCGAGCGGCGGCCGGTGTTGTACACGGCACCCTTGTAGAGCTTGAGTCGCACGTCGCCATTGACCTTCTTCTGGCTCTCGTCGATCAGCGCTTGCAGCATTTTGCGCTCGTAGCTGAACCAGTAGCCGTTGTAGATGAGGCTGGCGTACTTGGGCATCAGTTCGTCCTTCAAGTGTGCTTGCTCGCGGTCTAGGCACAGGCTCTCAATGGCGCGGTGGCCCTTGAGCAGGATGGTGCCGCCCGGGGTTTCGTAGCAGCCACGGCTCTTCATGCCGACGTAGCGGTTTTCGACCATGTCGAGGCGGCCAATACCGTGCTTGCCGCCCAATTGATTGAGCGCGTCGAGAATCTGGAACGGCGTCATCTGCACGCCATTGAGCGCGACTGGGTCGCCCTGCGCGTAGCTCAGCGTGATTTCCTCGGCCACATTGGGTGCGTCTTCGGGGTTTTTAGTCCAGCGCCAGATGTCATCCGGCGGGCACCACCAGGGGTCTTCTAGGCCGCCGCCTTCGTAGCTGATGTGCAGGGCGTTGGCGTCCATCGAATACGGGCTGCCGCCGCCGGGCTTCTTGGCGATGGGGATGTTGTGCTGGGCGGCGTAGGCCAGCAGCGTCTCGCGGCTGTTCAGGCTCCACTCGCGCCAAGGGGCAATCACGCGGGCCTCGGGCCAGAGCGCGTAGGCGCCCAGCTCAAAACGCACTTGGTCATTGCCCTTGCCGGTGGCACCGTGGGCGATGGCATCGCAACCGGTCTGGCGCGCAATTTCCACCAAACGCTTGGCGATCAGCGGGCGGGCGATGCTGGTGCCGAGCAGGTATTCGCCTTCGTAGATGGCGTTGGCGCGGAACATCGGGAACACGAAGTCGCGCACGAACTCTTCGCGCAGGTCGTCGATGAAGATTTCCTTGACGCCCAAGCTCTGGGCTTTGGGGCGCACCGCGTCTAGCTCCTCGCCTTGGCCGATGTCGGCGGTAAAGGTGACCACCTCGCAACCGTAGGTGTCTTGCAACCACTTGAGAATGACGGAGGTATCCAGCCCGCCGGAGTAGGCGAGGGCGACTTTCTTGGGTTTGCTCATGGCAGCAGGAACCGGAAGGCGTTGAGGGAAGGAGATGGGGAAATTGTTCGGCGCGGATTATAGGTGGCTTGGTCGCTGCCGCTAAGAACAGGTTCTAATACGCCCCCGCGCAGATTGAGCCACCCATGAGTGTTGACCCCCTTGCCATAGCCTCCGCCCCTAGCGTCAAAGTGAGGCAGCGCTTTCGCGGCTTTCTGCCGGTGGTGGTGGATGTCGAGACCGGCGGCTTCAACGCTAGGACGGACGCGCTGCTGGAAGTCGCCGCCGTGCCCTTGGGTTTTGATGGCGAAGGCCGCTTGGTGCGCCGCGAGACGGTGTTTGCGCAGGTACAGCCCTTCCCCGGAGCTAACATCGAAAAAGCCTCGCTTGAGGTCAATGGCATCAAGGTCGATAACCCTCTGCGGCTGGCGATGCCGGAGCGCGAGGCGCTGGAGAAGTTGTTCCGCCCCATCCGCAATGCAGTGAGCGAGAACGGCTGCACGCGGGCGATTTTGGTCGGTCATAACGCGCACTTTGACTTGGGCTTCATCAACGCTGCTGTCGAGCGCAGTGGCATCAAACGCAACCCGTTTCACCCGTTCTCGGTATTTGATACCGCGACCCTTGCCGGTGTGATGCTGGGCCAGACCGTGCTCGCTAAAGCGCTGCAAAGTGCCGGGCTTGGTCACGACACCAACGAAGCACATTCCGCCATTTACGACACCGAAAAAACTGCGGATTTGTTCTGCTGGCTGGTCAACCGTGTGCAGCCCTTGTTCGCGGCCCATCTAAAGGCGGCAGAGACCCCGGAGCTACCCGAGGCCTAGCGGCCAAGGAAGAAGTCGCCCTGCTGCCATTGGTAGGCGATGCGCAGGCTGTAGTGGTCATCTGCGTAGGCGCGGGCGCTGTTGCCGAGGCCATCGACCTGTGCACTGCCGTATCGCTCGGGGTTGCAAGCGGGGTCAGAGATGGGCGTTTCGGTCGCCGCACAGCGCATCGGCTGTTGCAAAAACGGTAGGTCGAAGGCACCACTTTTGCCGGAGAGCGGGTGGTGCCAAGTGGCATCGACGCGCAGTCGAGGGGCGATGAACCAACTTAAGCCGAAAGCGGCCTGCGTCAGCCTCGCCCCCTGGTCTTCAATCAGGCTTGGGTCAGGGAAGCTATCCATCCCCAAGTCTGGCTCTGGCGGGTTGGCGGCAAAGCGCACTTGCTCATAGCGGTTGGGCGTGCGCCGCCAAGTGTCGAGCCCCGCGTTGAGGTAGACCTCACGATAAATGCGGCTGCTGACGGACAGCGCCGCAGCAAGCTTATTGCCGACTTGCGCGGGCGTCTGCGCGCCGAACGCGGGCTCGTCATCACTGCTGTAGGTGTCGGCTGCGGCACTGGCATCGACATGCACCCGAGGGTGTGCGCGCCAGTAGCCTTTTAGGCCGAAGCCGAATCCATAGACGTTGCTACCGGCGTTGTTCGGCGCATTGGCATCACGCGAGCCCAGTGGCAATTGCACACGCCCCAGCGCGGTCAAGGAGTAGGGCGTGCTGCTGCGCGTGCGCCAGTTTTGACTGCCGAGCAGTACGGGGCCGAACTCTAGTTGCAGGTCCTGCACGCCGTCGCCTTGACGGCTGAGGCCATTCGCATCGGCAAACGCCGCGACACCACCCTTACTGCGGGTTTGCAGCAGGCCTAACTGCGCCTTTGCCGTCCAGAGCCGGTCAGAAAACGGCGGGAAGTCGGTGGTCTCAAAAAACGGGAAGAACCACTCCAAGGCCAGGGTCTGCTGGCTGGTCGGGAAGGCGGAATTGGCGCCGTACGTCGGCGTAGCGCCCGTTTGCTCATCGCCATTGGCGTCGAAGCTTTTTTCTTGCGGGTGATAGCTCAGCGTCAGGCTGCTGTAGAGCGCCGGGTAGCGCACCATGTTTTCTGCGGGCGCGAGTTGTGCTGCAGCGAGTAGCGGGCAGGCCAAGGCGCAGGCGAGCAGGTAGCGAGTGGCGCGCATCGCACTCACGCGGCTCAGGTGTAGCGCGTCAAGCTGTGGGAGAACTTCTGCACTGTGCCGGCGCTTTCAAACATGCGGCGGATTTCATCCTTGCTGACCTTGCCGGCGGCGTTGCGCGGCAGGTTGCGCAAAAAGAAGAAGTAGCGCGGCAGCTTGTAGCTCGCAATATGGGGCTGCAAGGCTTCGCGGAGCTCGTTTTCTGGGATCGGATGGCCGTTATGACTGACGATGGCAGCGAGGCCTTGCTCGCCCCAGCGGGGGTCGCTGACACCGAGCACGGCACATTCAGCGACTTGCGGCAGTTGGCCGAGCACGGCTTCGACTTCTTGCGGATAGACCTTCTCGCCGCCAGTGATGTAGAGATCTTTTTTGCGGCCCATGATGGTGTAGTTGCCCTGCTCATCGACCTGCACCATGTCGCCGGTCGAAAGCCAGCCATTCTTGAGCACTTTCTCGGTTTCCTCAGGCCTCTCCCAATAGCCGGAGAACACCATATCGCTCTTGAGTTGCAGCTCGCCCGTGGTGCCAGCAGGGCAGAGTGCGCCGTGGTCATCCACCACGCGCATCTCCATCTGCGGCATCGGCTTGCCGACCTTTTCAAACGGAAGATCGGGGTCCAAGAAGCTGCTGGCAAAGCAGTTCACGCCCGCCTCGGTCAGGCCATAGCCTTGGACGATGCGCACGCCGCGCCGCGCGTACAGGCTGCGGATGCGCTCATTGCACGGCGCACCGCCGGAAATCGCGACCTTCACCGAGCGGAGATTGGCTTCTGCAAAGTCAAAGTGCTGGGCGAGGATTTGATACATCGACGGCACCATGAATAGGTGCGTCGCGCCATGCAGCGCGACATGCCCAAGATATTCATCGGCATCGAATTTGCTCATCAGCACGACGCGGCCAGCCTTGTAAAACATCGGCAGCGCGACGGCATTGAGGGCGGCGTGAAAGCAGGGTGTGCACTGGATGGTGCAGTCTTGGTTCGAGAAGCCCCAAGTCTCTGCGGTCAAACGGGCATTCAACAGCGTTTGCCGGTAGGGCAGGGTCGCCCCTTTGGGTAGACCGGTGGTGCCCCCGGTGAACAAAATCATGTGCGCGTCTTCGCCCGACAGTGGCGGGGTCGGCGCGGGAGGCTCTTGTGCGCTGCCGACCTTGAGCCATGCCGTGTAATCCGACAGCCGCGCCCAAGGCGCGCCAATCTCCTCGGCCAAGGCTTGGTGGCGGGTGTCGGTGAAGATCAGCGAGGGCTTGACCTCGCGCGCCAGAAGGCCCAGCTCCCGCGCCGTGAGGCGGTGGTTGAGCGGGGTGAAGATGAAGCCGATCTTGGCGGCGGCAAAAAGCAGATCGAAGTGCGCCGTGTGGTTGAGCGCCAAGATGCCGACCCGGTCGCCTCGGCGGATGCCTAAATCCAGCAGGCGGTTCGCCATTTGATTGGCCCGCTGGTTCATCTCCGCATAGGTGTACCAGCGGCCATTGAAGAACAAGGCTTGGCGATCCGGCGACTTATTCGAGCGCCAGCGAATGAGATCCAACATCGCAAGATGGCCTGGTCGAGCGGCTGGCGACTAGCGCTTTTTGGCCGCTGCTTTGGGGGCCATGCCGTCTTCGATGAAGCGCATGATCTCGTCAATCTGTGCCGTGCTCGGAACCTCGTTGGCCCACAGGCAGTGGCGCATGCCGACCATATGGCCGATGCCCATGATGGCCCAAGCGCGAATGTGCGCATCGCCCTCTGAAAGCTCACCGGCGGCCGCTGCGGACTCTAGCCCGGCAGCGTAGCCACTAGCGAGCTTTTGGTAGTAATCACGGAAGATCGGCTCATCGACAAACTGCGCCTCCTGCACGATGCGGTAGAGGCCCGGGTGGGCTTGGGCAAACTCAAAAAAGGCTTCGAGGCCACGCCGCTCAGCTTCTAGGCGGCTCTTGCCAGTGGCTACCGATACCGCCATCGCCCGCCGTAGCGCGCGGCCAATTTCCTTCACCAGAGTCGAGAAGATTTCTTCCTTGCTGTGGAAGTAGAGATAAAACGTACCTTGGCCGACGTCCGCGCGTTGGGTGATGCTGCTGACTGATGCGGTGTGGAAGCCCTTGTCGCCAAACTCGACCTCAGCGGCGTCCAGAATCTTGCGCCGCGTGGCTTCACCGCGTGGCGTCACGGGGACGAGCTCTTTCTCTTTGGCTGGGGGAAGATTATTCATGGACTCGCAACGCGCTTTTGAGGGTGTTCTACCGGTACTTTAACCGCTGCGACACTCTGCAATGGGCTGGATATCACGCGCCAAAGCCGAACTTTGGTCTTAGGTGAGACCAAGTTCGGATTTTGGCTGACAGAAGCGCGGCTTACGCTGCAACTTAGAACATAAATTTGGCGCGCAGGCCAAAGTTGCTGGCGTCGAACTTATTGCCACCTTCATCTTTGTAGTCGATGTCGGTGTAGCTCAAGCTGACCCAGCGCCAGCCTAGGCTTGCGGTGACGCCATAGGCGTCGTCGAACTCTGCGTCTTCGCCGACACCATCGCTCTCAAACTTGATGCCTTGGTGGGTAACGCCGCCGATGCCGATGTGGAAGTCGTTCGGCAGCAGGTAATGCGCGCTGATCTCAACCGGAATGCGGCTCAAGTTGATGTCCGCGTTGTTGGCCTGGGTGGTGACGTACTTGTAACCAATCGTGGCTTGAAGATCGATTTTGGGGGTCACCAAATAATGCATGCCGGCAGCAATCGTAATGCCTTGGCCTGCCTTTACGTCCTGCGAACTGCCATCGGTGAACAGCACTGTGGCAACGTCATCGCCACCAAATTCGAGGGCCGCAGCAATCTGGAAGCCCAAACGCTTGCCGCCTAGGTAGCTTGGGGCAGCACGCGCAGGGGCGGGAGCACTAGCGGATTCACTCTCGGGCGCGCCAATGTCGCTGTTGCGGGGTTCAGCGTCACCGCCGACTGGAATCGTGTCGATCTCTTGGGCGCTGGCGTAGGGGGCTGCGACCAAGAGGGCGGCAAAGGCTGTGGCTGCAAACAACGGGCGAGACGGGGACATTAGGGCTCCATGAGTGAGTAGGGGAGGGCCATCCCTGGCCGCGCAAATTATTTTGTCCCGCGGCGGCGAGGCTATCGCTGCCGCAGGGTGTACTTGCTGCTTGCGGCTATTTTTTTAGCGCTTGGTTGGCCACTGCCTCGGCGGCACGCTTTGCCGCTTCTGGGTCGCCCAGATAGCGGTGGCTGATGACTTGGAGTTGATCGTCCAACTCAAACAGTAAGGGAATGGCGGTAGGGATATTGAGCTCCAAAATCGCCGACTCGCTGACGTTATTCAGGTACTTGTAGAGCGCGCGCAAGGAATTGCCGTGGGCGGTCACCAATACGGTTTTGCCGGCCTTTAGGTCGGGCGCGATGTGGTCGTGCCAGTAGGGCAGCACGCGCACCAAGGTCGTGGCGAGGCTCTCGGTGCCGGGCAGCGCACTGGCATCCAACCCTGCGTAGCGGCGGTCGTTGGCGGGGTGGCCAGGGTCGGCAATGTCCATCGCCGGAGGTGGGACGTCATAGCTGCGACGCCAGATTTTGACCTGCGCTTCGCCGTGCTTCTCGGTGGTCTCGGCTTTGTCCAGCCCTTGCAGCGCGCCGTAGTGGCGCTCGTTGAGCCGCCAGGACTTGTGCGTTGGCACCCAGAGTTGGCCCATCACTTCTAAGGCCGTGTTGCAGGTGCGAATCGCCCGCGTCAGCACGCTGGTATGAGCGACGTCGAAGGCTAAGCCCTCCGCCTTCATCAATTCGCCGGCGCGGATGGCTTCTTGGCGGCCTGCTTCGGTGATGTCGACGTCCACCCAGCCGGTGAAGCGGTTGTCGAGGTTCCACTGGCTTTGGCCGTGGCGGAGCAGAATCAGTTGTCGGGACATGGGCGTCGATGGCAGTGGGTCAGGGGCAACAAGGACGTGATTATCGCCAAATCACCGATGCCTGCGGCACTATGTTTGGCCAGTCGTTTGGCCTCTGTTCAGTGCGGCGCAGCAAGCTACTGCCCGCTGATTGTCACCCTTCCCTTCTTGGAGCCGTCCATGCGCCGCACCTTGCCCGCTGCTGTACTCGCCTTGATCTCTGCCGCAGCACAGGCCGACACGCCGCCGCCCGCACGGGTGGTGCAGGTCACCGGTAATGGTGAGGCCACCGGCCAGCCTGATCGCGCACAGCTTTCGATGAGTGTCGAGGCCCGCAATTTGGAGTTGCGCGTCGCCGAGGCAAAGGTCAACGAAGTGGTGCGCGCCTATCTGCAAGAAGCCAAAGGCCTAGGTGCTACCGAGGCGGATCTCTCCACTGCGAGCTATTCCGTGAATGCGGAATACGACTGGGTCGATAACAAGCAGGTGTTCCGTGGCTACCGTGCAGTGCGCCAGATCGCGGTGAAGGTGAAGGACCTCAACAAAGTGGGTGATTACCTCCTGCGCGCGACCAAGGTGGGGATTAATCAGGTCAACCCGCCGGTGTTGGAGAGCAGTAAGCAGAAGGACATCGAGCGTGCGGCACTCAAGAACGCGGCCTTGGACGCTAAGGCCCAAGCCTCTGTGGTGGCGGAGGCCCTAGGCGTGCGCTTGGGCGCGCCGCGCACCGTGAACGCCAACGCGCAGGGCTATCAGCCGCCGATGCCGATGCCGAAGTTGGCGATGATGCGCGCCGATGCCGCCGAGGCTTCGCCCTCCGGCAACGAGCAGATGGGTTTCTCGGGTGGTGAGATTCGTGCCACCGCCAACGTCACCGTGGAATTTGAGTTGCTGCCCTGAGCACTGGGGCAGCTAGCCGATCCACAGCAGGGCGAGTGCGAGCGCGCCAGCGTAAAAAATAGCTACCGCCAGCGCGCCAGCGATTTGCGCAGGCCGTGCGCTGCTGTCTAGCTGCCGCCACATCCACAGCGCGGCCATGCTGAGCAAAATCTCCGGCACGATGGGGTAGAGGGCGAACCCTGCGAGGCTCTTGACGCCTATCGCGTGCCAGAGTCCCAAGGGGCGCGCCGCCCATTCCCAAGCAATGAATGCGACGGCGGCGAGAACGCCGGTTTGTAGGTAGGGGAAGCGCGCGAGTTGCGCTGACCAGCACAGCGGCCAGAGCAGCATGATCCACAAGCCCACGAAGTAAATGGGCACCACGCCGCCAATGCGCGGCACGCCGTGGTCGGGGAACTCCAAAGTGCCCATGCGCTCCACCAGCATCCAGTCGGCCATCGGCAGGGCGGCAGAGAGCGGCATCAAAAACGCCCAGAGCGGGAACCACTGCCGGTGCCCGCGCCAGATGCCAATCACCGGCAGCAATACGTTGTAGAGCGCGGCAAGCCCTAACAGCGTCCAACCCAGTGCTGCGCCGCGCAATGTGAGCGCCAGCGGTATGGCAACGGTAAAGAACGCTAGATGAAACCAAGCCGCGTCTTTGAAGGCGCGGCTGCGGAAGCTTAGCGGTGCAGTGCTCGTCATGATGGGCCGCGCTTGGGGGTCGTTACCTGCACTCTAGCAAGCTGCTGACCGCGCAAGAGATGCGGGGGGCGGTGGCTGCTGGCACAATCAGCCACTTTCCCGCTCATCATCGGATTCCCCCTCGTGCCGGAAAGCACCAACGCCGCCCCCCTCGTGGGCATCATCATGGGCTCCCGCTCCGACTGGGAGACCATGCAGCACGCTGTGCAAACCTTGGTTGATCTGCAAGTGCCGCATGAGGCGCGGGTGGTCTCTGCGCACCGAACGCCGGATTTGCTCTTCGACTATGCCGAGGCAGCCATCCCGCGTGGGCTCAAGATCATCATCGCCGGTGCCGGTGGTGCAGCCCACTTGCCCGGCATGTGCGCCGCCAAAACCCGCTTGCCGGTGCTCGGCGTGCCGGTGCAGAGCAAGGCGCTGAACGGGCAGGACTCATTGCTCTCCATCGTGCAGATGCCCGCAGGGATACCGGTAGGCACGTTGGCGATCGGCAAAGCCGGGGCGATCAACGCAGCGCTGCTCGCCGCCGCCATGCTCGCCACGCAAGACCCAGCACTGGCCGCGCGTCTCGATGCCTTCCGCAGCGAGCAGACCCGCAAAGTCTTAGAGGACGGCCCCTTGGAGTTAGGGCAGTGAGAATCGGCATCTTGGGTGCGGGGCAATTGGGCCGCATGCTGGCATTGGCGGGCTATCCCTTAGACCTCGACTTTGTGTTTTTGGACCCCGCCGCCGAGGCCTGTGCCGCCCCGCTGGGCAGCCATTTGCATGCGGCCTTTGAAGATGAAACGGCGCTCGCCGCACTCTGCCAACAGGTCGATGTCGCCACCTTTGAGTTTGAGAACGTCTCGGCTACGAGCGCTGCCTTCGTCGCAGCTCGCGTGCCGCTCTACCCCGCGCCTAATGCGCTCACTGCCGGTCAGGACCGAGCCTCCGAGAAGGCGCTGTTCGCCGATCTGGGAATCCCCGTGCCAGCGACCGCGACGGTCGATAGCCTTGCGGAGCTACAAGCCGCCGTAGCGCGCATCGGCCTGCCTGCGGTGCTGAAGACCCGCCGCATGGGCTATGACGGCAAAGGCCAAGCGGTGCTGCGCCGCGCTGAAGACCTTGCCGAGGCTTGGCAGCGGATTGGCGGCCAGCCCCTGATTCTCGAAGCCTTTGTGCCATTTGAGCGCGAGGTGAGCTGCATCTCCGTGCGTGGTCAAGACGGCAGCATGCGCTTCTACCCCTTGGTGGAAAACACCCACCGCGAAGGCATTTTGCGCACCGCCATTCCGCAGGCCAATGACCCCCTGCAAGCGCACGGTGAGGACTACGCCCGCCGTGTCGCTGAGCACCTCGACTACGTCGGCGTGCTGGCTTTCGAGTTCTTCGTCGCGGGCGGCCAGCTACTGGCGAACGAGATAGCCCCACGCGTGCACAACTCCGGCCACTGGAGCACCGAGGGTGCGGAAGTCAGCCAGTTTGAGAACCACATCCGCGCCGTGGCTGGCCTGCCTTTGGGCTCGACTGCGCTGCGCGGGGCCTCCGCCATGGTCAATTTGATTGGCGAAGCCCCGCCCACGCCAGCGCTACTGGCGATGGAAGGCGTGCACCTCCACCTCTATGGCAAGACGCCGAAGCCGCAGCGCAAAATTGGCCACGTCACCGTGACTGCGGCGGACTACCCACAACTGCTGCGGCGGCTACCGGCGGTGCAGGCCTTGGTCGAGCAGTACGCCCGCTAGGCGCGGTTGGGCGCAGGCCGCAGGCGGTCGGGGTAGTCGGTAAATACCCCGTCCACGCCCATCCGCTCCAGCCAGCGATATTCGTCGACGGTGTTGACGGTGTAGACGTAGGTCTTCATGCCGCGCGATTGGGCATCGGCAACGAAGCGCGCATCGACAAATTCCGCAGAGAGATTGACCGCCACCGCCTCTAGCTCGCTGGCCACGGCGGCGTAGTCCAAGGGCACGCCGCAGAACAGTGCGCCGACCGGAACCTGCGGCATTCTTTGCTTGAACTCATAGAGTTCCGGCAGGTGGAACGACGACACCAAGAGTTGTTCTGGGTTTAGGCCGGCGCTCAAGCGCTCCGCCAATAGCCGTGCCACTGCGTCGGCAGTGCCATCCCAAGTTTTGATTTCGATGTTGGCGATTGCACGGCCATCGATGAGGTCGAGCGCTTCGTCCAAGGTCGGGATCAACTGCCCGCTGCCCGCATCCAGACTGCGCAACTGCTCCCAAGGCATTTGCGACGCAAGGCCACGGCCATTGGTGGTTCGCTCTAGCAGTAAGTCGTGCAGCAAGAACAGCTCGCCGGTGCGGTGCAACTGCACGTCAAATTCGAGCATTGGGCAGCCTTGGGCGATGCCGGTATCTAAACCCAAGAGGGTGTTCTCTGGTGCCAGCCCACGCGCACCACGGTGGCCAATCAGCAGGGGTTGGGGCATGGCAAACCTCCTTAATGGGTGGCTAATGGCTATTTGCGGCAATTACTGGCTTCCGCCTTTTGCGCAGCGGCAAGCGCAGTAGCGAATTCTTCGTCGGTCATGCGGCTGACGCTGCCGTCCTTCTGCGGCAAGAAAATCCGCCGCGCGGTTTTGGTTTGCAACATCTCGATGCGTTCGCGCGCAGCCGCGCAAGCTTTGGCGGTTTCAGCCGCACTGGGTTCTGCGGGCTTTTTGCTCGCCGCTGCTGTTTGCGCGTTGGGAACAGGGGGGGCTGAAGCGGCCGCAGGCGCTGGCGGCGCGGACGGCTTGGCGCCGCTCGGCTTGCTCTGGCCTTGCAGGCGGGCGTCACTGCCCTGCGGCGGCGTCTGCCCGTAATGGACTTGGCCGTTGGCATCCACCCAGCGGTAGATCGGCGCGGCCACTGCGATGCTCGGCAGAAGTAGCGCTAGTGCGAGCCAGAGGCGGGGTTTCATCGGAACTCCATCAAAACGAGTGGTGATTGGTTTACGCCTGCAGCAATTGCTGTGCAAGTCCCCAAAAAAAAGCGGCCCTCGAAACCGAGGGCCGCTGTCTTGAAGCACAAGGTCCGATTACTTGGAGGCTTGCTTCTGCACGTTGGCAGGGTCGAAGAAGCCGACGTCGTATGCCTTCTCGATGTTCGGTGGGTCTTCGTTGTTCATGGCTTGTGCCAAGTAACGGCCGGACTGTAGGTCGTACACGGACTCAAGCACGGGCGACAGGAAGGGCTTGTCGTAGTTCATGACCGTGTGGGTTTCTTGCACGCGCCAGAGGGTGTCGCGTGAGTCGAAGTTGTCCACAGCCACGATTTGCCAGGTGTCCTCATCCACATAGAAGAAGCGCTTCTTGTAGATGTGGGTGACGCCGGGCTTGACGTTGGCTTCCACCACCCAAACGCGGTGCAACTCATAGCGCGCGAGGTCTTGGTTGATGTGGCCCTTCTTGATGATGTCCTTGAACTTGTACTTGTTGCTGTGAATCTCGAACGAGTTGTAAGGGATGATCAACTCCTTCTTGCCAGCCAGCTTCCAAGTGTAGCGGTCGGTCGCACCATTGAAGGTGTCGGTCTGGTCGTTGGTACGCAGGCCGTCAGAGCCGGTGCCGGGGTTGTCGTAACCGACGTTCGGGGCGCGGCGCAGACGACGCTGGCCGGGGTTGTACTGCCAAGCGCGACGTGGCTCTTTGACTTGGTCCATGGTTTCGTGGACCAGCGTCACCGTACCTGCCAAGCGGGGCGGAGCGGTCACCGTCTGCATGAAGAAAATGCCGACGTTGTTCAGCTGCTCTGGCGTGATGTCCTTGGTGCCGTAGTTCAGCTTCACTTCTTCCTTGATTTTGGTCAGGTTGAAGTCGCCGCTGGAGGTCACAGCCGTCTGGTTGTTCCAACGCAGAACACCTTCACCACGGTAGCGCAGCTTGTGGTTCCAGATGGGCTCGTTGCCGGTCTTCGGGATTGGGAACGGGATGCCGATCGCAGCACCGCTGATCGCTTCGCCGCCGCCGCCGAGTTCCGCATTCAGCGCATTTTTGTAGGTGGCGTCATAGACGCGCTGGGGTGCTGCACCCGTGCGGCGGGTTTCATAGACGTTCATCTTGTACGTGTCGTACTTGCTGAAGATCGTCTTTTGGCCGGCGGTGAGCTTGTCCTTGTACTGATCGACGTTCGCCTTGGTGATGGTGAACTTGGGCTTGTCGCCAGGGAAAGGATCGCAATACCATCCGCCGGGCTTGTAGCAGCCAGGGGATTTGGTCAGGCCGCCGTCCCACTTGGGGATGGAGCCATCTTTGTTGCCAGCGCGCTCGCCGCCCAGAGGCGTGAGGCTGGATTTAAGCTTGTCGGCTTCTGCTGCGGGAACTTTGGCGAGCACGGTGCCGCTGGCTGCCATGGCGACTGCTGCCGCCAAATATAGGGAAACCCTCATGACTTCTCCTCAGGGGGGACTACGGGACAAAAAACTAGGGGACGAAAGGTTAAACCCTTGCATTGCCATTTTGGTTCCACAATCTGACTAAAGGCGCAAAAGTTTCGCCAAGCTCAACATCAGCCGCTTGCTGCCGACGGTCTTGAAGTGAATCTCCACCTGCATGCGTTCACCTTGGCCCTCAAACCCTTGAATCATGCCCTCACCAAACGTCGGGTGGGAGACGCGCTCGCCGATGCGATACCCCTGCGGATTAGCGGTTGCCTCGGCCGCTAGGCGGCCCGTCATTGCAGGCCGCGTCAGGTTGTAGCCTTCCTCACGTTTCTGCCGCCAAGCATCGCTATGGTCGTAGCCCGAGCCCATGCCGCCGCTGGCAAAACTGCGTTGCCCGCCAAAGCTGCCGCCCTGCCGCGTGTAGCCGCCGGCGACCGACTGCACGCCGAACTCCGAGCGCAGCAGCCCTGCTCTGGGCCGCATCTCCACCGTCAACTCTTTGGGGATTTCCGCAAGGAAGCTCGATGGCGCGCAGATTTGCTCCTTGCCGTGGACACGACGCGACTCGGCATAACTGATGAACAATTGCTGCCGTGCGCGGGTGATGCCGACATACGCCAGCCGCCGCTCTTCTTCCAGATTGCCCTCATCCACCGCACGCATCGACGGGAACAGGCCGTTCTCCAGCCCCACCATAAACACATGCGGGAACTCCAAGCCCTTCGCTGAGTGCAGCGTCATCAACTGCACGGCGTCGCTGCCTTGCGCGGCCTGACCTTCGCCCGCTTCTAAAGCCGCGTGGGTCAGAAAGTTCAGAACCGGGTCTTGGCCCTCGTCTTCTGGCCGCTCAAAACTCTTTGCGGCGTTGATCAACTCTTGCAGGTTCTCTACCCGCGCCTCGCCCTGCTCGCCCTTCTCTTTTTGGAAATGCTCAATCAGGCCCGAGGCGGCGATGATTTTCTCCATCTTCTGCGCCAAGGGCAGCGTGCGGGTCTGCCCCTCCAACAGTTCCACATGCGTGAGGAACTGCTGCAAAGCGCCAAAAGTGCGCCCCAAAACACTGGCTCCGACCTTGGCTGCCCGCCACAGTGATAGGTCTTGGCTGCGCGCGAAGCTGCGGAGTTTTTCGATGCTGCTGGCACCGACACCGCGCGGTGGGGTGGCGAGCGCGCGCTCAAAGCTGACGTCGTCGTCCCGATTGCTGATGAGGCGCAGCCAAGACAGCGCGTCCTTAACCTCCATGCGTTCAAAGAAGCGCAGGCCGCCGTAGATGCGGTAGGGCAGCCGGGCGCGGATCAGCGCTTCTTCCAACACCCGGCTCTGCGCGTTGCTGCGGTAGAGCACGGCCAAGTCAGCATGGGCAGCGCGGCCATCCAAAATCTCGCGCATGCGGTTCACCACAAACTCTGCTTCGTCGTACTCGTTGTAGGCGGCGTAGAGCGTGATCGGCGCGCCCTCGTTGCCCTCAGTCCACAGCTCTTTGCCCAAGCGGCCATGGTTGCGGGCGATGACCGCATTGGCAGCCTTCAAGATGGTCGCGGTTGAGCGGTAGTTTTGCTCCAACTTGACCACCTCGCAGCCGGGGAAGTCGCGCATCAAGAGCTGGATGTTTTCGACCTTCGCCCCGCGCCAGCCGTAGATGCTTTGGTCGTCGTCGCCCACGGCAAAGATTTTGCCGCTTGGGCCGCAGAGCGTTTTTAGCCAGCGGTATTGCAGCGTGTTGGTGTCTTGAAACTCGTCCACCAGCACATGACGAAACTTCTGGTGGTAGTGCGCGCGGGTCTCGGCGTGGTCGCGGCACAGCTCATAGGCGCGCAGCAGTAGCTCGGCGAAGTCCACCAAACCTTGCTGCTCGCATTGCGATTGGTAGGCGGTGTAGGCGCGCAACAACTGTTGCATCGTGTAGTCGCCGGTATCCGCCAAATGCTGGGGCCTGCGGCCTTCGTCCTTCTGGGCATTGATCCAGCCAGCGACCATCTTCGGCGGGAATTTTTCTTCGGATAGTTCCAGCGCTTTGCACAGCCGCTTGACCAAGCGCAATTGGTCGTCGGCGTCGAGAATCTGGAAGTTCTGCGGCAGCCGCGCCGCCTGCCAATGCAGGCGCAGCAGCTTGTGGGCGATGCCGTGGAAGGTGCCGACCCAGAGCGCGCGTACCGGCACGGTGACCAGTTGCTCCAGCCGCCCGCGCATCTCGTTGGCCGCTTTGTTGGTAAAGGTGACGGCGAGCACCGATTGCGGGTGCACGCCCTCGACCGCCATCAGCCAAGCGATCCGGTGCGTGAGTACGCGGGTTTTACCAGAGCCAGCACCGGCGAGGACGAGGCGGTGCTCGGCAGGGGCAGTTACCGCCTCACGCTGTGCTTCGTTGAGCGGGGCGATCAGCGCGCTGATGCGGGGGTCGGTGGCGGGTAAATCGGTAAATTGCATCCGCGATTTTATGCCGCTAGGCGCTAGGCACCAGCATGAACACTGCCAGTGCCACCAGCACCGCGCCCATGCCGCGGTCGATCCAATGCGCATGGGCAATTAGCCGCCCGCGCAAGCCTTGGCTGGAGAGCAGGTAGGCGACTAAGCAAAACCAGAGGAAGGTAGTACCGATGATCCAAGCGGCGAGGCCCAGCTTGTATTGCCAAGCGGGGTCGGCAGTGAGTAGGGAGGAGCAGAGGGCGACGAAAAACAGGGTGGCCTTGGGGTTGAGCAGGTTGGTGGCGAGGCCAACGGCAAAGTCTTTTTGACTAGCACCGCGCTGCACCGCCGTGCTCGCCGCGCCCTCGACGGTTTGCGCTTTCGCTCGCAGCGCGTTGAAGCCCATCCACAGCAAGAACGCGGCACCGGCGTAGCGCAGCAGCTCCACCAACCACGGCCATTGCTGCAAGGCCCAGCCCAAACCGAATAGTGCGTAGCCGACGTGGAAGACGATGCCGGTGGCGATCCCTGCGGCAGTCGCCACCCCCGCGGCGCGGCCATGCGCTAGGGACTGCCGAGTGACCACCGCGAAGTCCGGCCCCGGAGATGCCACCGCCAGTAAGTGACCGACGGCGGCGGTAATGAGCAGCGTGCTGGTGTTCATTCGCCCGCGTCCAACGCGCTTTTCACCTGCTTGAGCCAATCCGCCTCCAGCTCACGGTAGAACTTAGGGGCGACGGCAAAGCGCGTCTGCATGGCGTCGAACACCCGTGCTGCCTCCGCCTTCTGGCCTACGCGCAGCAGTAAAAAGGCCAAGCGTGCGCGGCCTTCCTCGCCGGGGAAGTTATTGGCGACCAGCGCGCGGTATTCCTCCAAGGCTTGCGCGGTGCTGCCTTCGCCTTCCAAGGCGCGGGCATAGAGCAGGTGGCCTTCGTGCGAACGGAATTGCGGATTGGCGGCACGCAGGGCATCCAAGGTGTTGCGGGTAGCCGTCGGCTGGCCGTGGGCGAATTGCGCCTGTGCTAACTCCAGCATGATGGCCGCGTCGTTCTCATACACACCACGCAAGCTCGCCTGAAACTGGCCGATGGCCTCGGCAAAGTCGCCGCGCCCCGCAGCAGCGCGCGCCAAGCTCAGTCGATTGGCGATGGTGTCGGACATCGCCAGCTGCGCTTCGGCCTTGCGGCGCTCGGCCTCGGGATCAATCACGCGCTTCATGGTGGTTTTCGCGTGCTGCGCGGCGTGGCTGCTTTTGAGGTCGGGCAGCACTTGGGTGATGACGTAGACCAAGCTGCCCAACATCGGAAACATCAGAATAATCATCAGCCAAGAGCCGCCACGACCGGTGCGGACGGCATGTACCGCGCAGGGTATGGCCACCAGCAGGTGGAACAAAATGAACGGCATGAGGGAGGTTCCGAAGGCGCAAGGGTCGCCCATGCTATCGCTGCCACTGGGTGGATGGCAGTGCGCATCGGCTTCAAACCTTTTCGGCTGCCGCTAGCATCAGAGCTTTCGTGAACCTAGCTATTGCCAGCTTTGATGCCCCAACGCTCTATGCCGATGCGCCGGTTGCCATCACCGTGACGGTCGCTGCCGCACCGACTGCGCTGCTGCCACCGGTCTTGGTGGCGGATAACCCCGATGCCGCCGATGTGCAGCAGGCAGCGCGTGGCTGCGCCAAGGCCTTCGAGCGGCTCTACCGCCGCCATAGTCAACGCGTCTATGGGCTGTGTTGGCGGCTCTGTGGTGGCGACTCCGCCAAGGCTGACCAAGCCGCGCAAGATGCCTTCATCCGTGCTTGGGAGCGGCTGGATAGCTTCCGCGGTGAGGCGGCGTTCTCGACTTGGTTGCACCGTTTGACCGTCAACGTGGTGCTGGGCGAGCACCGGCAATCCAAGCGGTGGTCGAATTTTGACGACGCCCTAGAGCAGGGTATGGATGAGCCCAGCAGCCATCCTCAGGGCCAGATGGGCGACAAGATGGACTTGGAGCGCGCTTTGCTCAAGCTGCCCAAGGGCGCGCGCGATGTGCTCGTGCTGCACGACATCGAGGGCTGGCAGCACCAAGAGATCGCAGCAGCCACTGGCATCGCCGTCGGCACCTCCAAAGCGCAATTGCACCGCGCACGACGCTTGATGCGGGAGTGGTTGTCATGAGCTTGCCCATTCACCCCAAGCAATCTCCGCCTGACGTGGACGCTGCCGACGACCGCGCCTTATTGGCTCAGCTTGCAGCGCTGCGCGAGCTCAATCCGCCGGTGCCGGACGCACTCTGGGCGGGGATTGCCGAGCGCATCCAGCCAGTGCCGATGGCCGCACCGATTGCTCTGCCGTCGCCTGTCGCTCCTGCGCCTCGCCGCCGCCATGGCCAGCGCTGGGCTCTGGCCGCGAGCTTGGTACTGGCGCTGGCCTTGGGGCTGATGCTGCCGCAGTGGTTCGCCGATTTCCGCAGCGCGCTAGTGCCCGCTTGGCAGGCCAGTCTGCACAGCACGGGCAATGGTGAGCAGCAGCAACTCGCTGCGCTGCCTGCCTACGGTGGGCAGGCCTCACCCGCGCACAGCGCGCCGTCGGCCTACCCGCAGCTGCCAACGGCGCAGGCGACCTACGCGGTGAGCCAGCGGCCAGTCCGCCACCGGTTGCTGCGTGCCGAGTCTGGTGATTGGCCGCTGCCCACCGGCTTGCACTACGCTGGATTGCAGCGCGCAGGGCCAAAGCAAGCATCTAGGCCCTATGCCGCTCCGCAAGGCCGTCGCGCCAGTTTGAGCCCTCAGCGGATGGACCCAGCCTTAGACGCTCTGCTCAGCGCCCACGCCCGCCTAGTGCGCGACGCCGAGCGGGAAATCCGCCGGGCGATGGCACGCGACCCCGACGACCCTGAACTACAAGCGCTGCTGGAGGCCGTACAACAGCGCCGGTCCGCTGTTGAGCTGGCGCGCCACGAGCGCCGTTGAGCGCGTCACCGATTCGAAATCGCCCCTTGCGGCACAGGAGTATCGCTATGAAAACCCGTCTGACTGTTCTCGCCGTCGTTGCCGCGGTTGTCGCAGGCCTCAGTGCGCCTTGGGGCTTGAGCCAAGCGCATGAGCGCGAGGCTGCCGTGCAAGGCACGGCGAAGAGCATCAACGAGCGGCGTGCACTCAACCACGGCGGCAAGATTAGTGTGCGCAACACCGTCGGCAGCGTGCAGGTCACGGCTTGGGATAAATCCGAGCTGGAGCTCACCGGCCAGTTGGGCGCAGGCGTCGAGCGCTTAGTGCTGAGCGGCAGTGCCACCGATCTCGTCGTGGAAGTGCAGCTCAAAAAAGGCGACCGCCACTGGGTGGGCGGGGATACCCAGCTCATGCTCAAAGTGCCGTCTGGGGTCGAGGTGCAGGTGGAGACCACCAGCGCCGACATCCAGCTCGCGGGCCTCGCCGGGGTGATCAAGGCCAAAACCGTGAGTGGGGACTTGGAGGCCGATGTGCAGAGTCAGGACGTGCAACTCCAGTCGGTCTCTGGCGACCTCAACCTGATGGCTGCCAAAGGCCGGCAACTGGGCCTAACCACGGTGTCGGGCGATGTTCATGTCCAAGGCGCATCGGGTGCTTTGACGGCGGAGTCGGTGTCGGGCGATATCTTCGTCACCGGCGGCAGCTTCAGCCAGCTGCGCTTGAAGTCGGTCAGCGGCGATCTGGAGGTCACCGCCGCAGCGCTGCCCGACGCAGTGGTCAAGGTGGAGTCGCTCTCCGGTGATGTGCAGCTCAACACCACCGCCGAGCTCGATGCCCAGCTCAGCCTCAAGACCTTCTCCGGCGAAAAGCGCTGCACCCTCAAGGCCACGCCGACCGCCGCCGAGGGCCGCCGCACGCTCTACACCTTGGGCGAAGGGCGCGCGCAAATCAGCCTGACCAGCTTCTCGGGCGATGTGATGGTCAGCGAGTCGAAGCCGCAGCGTTAGTCGCGGCCGCGTCGGGCTGCGGCGCTGTAGCAGCGGGCAGGGGGGCAGCCTCACCGTATTCCGGCGGGCCAAAAATCCAAGCGAGCTTCTGCCTCAGGCCCTTCGCCCGCCAGGCTTGGCGCAGCATGTAGCTCCATTCGTGAGTCACCACACGCCAGAGGTTGTAGGTGTTGATGTCCTTCACCAAGCCGTAGCGCACTTGCACGTCGCTGCGCTCACGCTGAAAGCTGCCGAACAGTTTGTCCCAGACAATCAACCAGCCGCCGTAGTTTTTGTCGATGTATTCGGGGTTGCTGCCGTGGTGCACGCGGTGGTGGCTGGGCGTGTTGAGCACTGCCTCCAGCGGCCCGAGACTCCGCACCGATTCCGTGTGTATCCAAAACTGGTAGAGCAGGTTGATGCCGCTCACCAAGAAAATGGCGACGGGGTGAAAGCCGATGAGTGCCAGCGGCAGCCAGAACGACCAAGTCCAAGCCATTTCCAGCACCGGCTGGCGCAGCGCGGTGGAGAGGTTGTAGTGCTGGCTGGAGTGATGGTTGACGTGATCCGCCCAGAGCAGGCGCACGCGGTGCGAGCAACGGTGGAACCAATAAAAGGTGAAGT
>CAZHTI010000009.1:0-12524 GCA_964535755.1 uncultured Salinisphaerales bacterium
CGCGGCGCCGACAAGCCCGCAAAGTACTGATGGATGAGCGCAAATTCGTCCATGGACTGGGTAGGCGCCCTGAAACTGTTAGCGCTTCTTCACCCGCGCCATCAGCCGCTTTTTCTTCATCTGCTGGCGGGATGTAAGTTCATTGACGCGGCCCTTGAAGGGGTTGTCGCTGGTTTTGAACTCGATAAACACCGGTACGCCGCGTAGTTTGAAGACATCGCGAAACTCGTTGATGAGGTAACGGTGGTAGGACAGCGGCAGTTTTTCGGTCTGGTTGCCGTGCACCAAAATCTTGATGGGGTTGGTGCCGATTTGGTGGGCGTAGCGCAGTTTGATGCGGCGGCCCAAGACGGCAGGCGGGCTGTGCTTCTCGACGGCGACTTCCAGCGCACGGGTGAGGTCTGGCGTGGGGATGTCGGCCATTGCGCTGTCATAGGCGACGATGACTTCCTCCATCATTTCGCGCAGGCCTGAGCCGTGCAACGCGGAGATGAAGTGCGGCGTGACGTAGTCCAAAAACGGCAGGCGGTAGTCCACCTCTGCCTTGACCGCCTTGCGCTTGTCGGCATCGAGGTGGTCCCACTTATTGATGGCCAGCACCATCGCCCGCCCGCGCTGGGCGATCAGGCCCATGATTTTGGCGTCGTGGGTGGCGATCTCTTCGTGGGCATCGGTCATCACGATGACGACTTGGGAGCGCTCCACCGCTTGCAGGGCCT
The DNA here is from genome assembly GCA_964535755.1 of uncultured Salinisphaerales bacterium. Taxonomy (GTDB): domain Bacteria; phylum Pseudomonadota; class Gammaproteobacteria; order Nevskiales; family Nevskiaceae; genus Stagnimonas. The sequence continues at coordinate 720 of CAZHTI010000009.1, forward strand.
TGACGATGGAGAACTTCTCAATCACTTCGCTGACGCGCGAGCGGCGACGGATACCGGCGGTATCCATCAGCTCGATTTGATGGCCGTTCCACTCAAAGCGGGCGCTGATGGAGTCGCGCGTGGTGCCTGCGACGTCGGAGGTCAGCACGCGCTCTTCGCCCAGCAGGCGGTTCATCAGCGTCGACTTGCCGGCGTTGGGGCGGCCAACGATGGCAATCCGAATGATGCCGTCTGGCTCGGGTTGGTAGTCGTTGGTGGGGAAGGCAGCGAGTTGATCTTCCAAGAGGCTAAAGATGCCATCGCCGTGCTCAGCGGAGACCGGCAGTGGCTCGCCTAGGCCGAGGCGGTGGAACTCCCCAGCTGCACGCTGCTTAGGCTGGCCTTCGGCCTTGTTGACGAGTAGGGCAATCGGCTTACCGAGCTTGCGCAGGCGGCGGGCGATTTCAAGGTCGTCGGACATGCAGCCCGCGCTGTGGTCGACCAAGAAGAAGATGCGGTCGGCTTCTTCCAGCGCGATCTGGGCTTGCTCCTCGGCGAGCATGGCAAGCGCATCGTCCTCCGAGGGCGTCAAGCCGCCGGTATCGACGACGATGAAGCTTTTTTCCTGAAAGCGCCCCTGCCCGTACTGGCGGTCGCGGGTCAGGCCGGGGAGGTCATGCACCAAGGCGTCACGGGTCTTGGTGAGGCGGTTAAACAGGGTGGACTTGCCCACGTTGGGGCGCCCCACCAAGACAATTACCGGCAGCGCGGGCATTTGCGTCACTGCCTCATCAAGCAATTCACCACCATCCAAATCATTCATCGCCACCACTCCCTACAAAACTAAGGCACCACAAATGCGTGCCCAAGCATGAGAGCGACGCCAGAAGATCAGTGAAAAACCAAGCTGACCTTTACTAAAAAACTACTTGGTCTGGACGGTCAGCGCGCTCAATCGGCCTTCGGCGTTTTGCACAAAGAGCGTGCTGTCGCTGGCGACCATAGGCGCAAGAACGGGGTCACTGCCGGCACGGGTGCGGGCGGTAAAGCGGCCGTCGCTTTCGTTCAAAAAGTGTAGGTAGCCCTCAAAGTCAGCCACAACTACTTGGCCGCGCAGATAGGCAGGTGCCGAAAGCCGCCGGTTTTTGAGCGCCTCGTTCTTCCAAACCACCGCGCCGCTGGCGGAGTCGAGCGCCCAAACGGTGCCCTCGGTATCGGCCACGAAGACGCTGCTCTTGCCGAGCGCCATGCCGACATCGGTGCGGATGCTGCGCTTCCAACGGGCTTCGCCATCAACGGGGTCGATCATCGCCACGTCGCCGCCGTAGCTGCCAATCAGCAGGCCAAAGTCAGTGAGCAAAGGTGTGGCGTCGATGTCGGTGAGGCGCTCGATCTCTGAGCGGCCATTGGGCAGCGAGATGGGTTGGTCCCACACGGGCTCGCCAGTGCGCAGGCGCACGGCCACGGCGCGGCCGCTATCTAGGCCAACAATCACGCTATTGCCATCGACAACGGGGCTGGATAAGCCCCGCAGGGTCAGCGTCGGCTCGGTGCGGTCAAAGCTCCAGCGGCGGCTGCCGTCGCCTGCATCGAGGCCAAAAATGCGGCCATCGATGCTGCGCGCGACGACGACGTCACCGGCACCGGCAGGCGCTGCGAGCACCTCGCTAGAAGCCTTGCTGCGCCAGACTTCTTTGCCATCAGCGCGGCTGTAGGCGATTACCTCAGCATCCATGGTGCCGACGACCACGATGCGGTCGACCACACTGGGGCCGGAGGCGATGCGCGCCTTGCTGCGCGTCTCCCAACGCGGCGTGCCCTTGGCGGGGTCGAGTAGCGCCACACGGCCATCGCTAGATGCGACAAACAAGCCGTCCTCAGCCAGCACGGGCCGCAAACCGCTGGGGCGGCCTTGTGCGCCCTTGCCGATTTGGTCGGACCAAACCTTGTCGACCTCGACCGTGCTTTCGACGCGCGTCAGCTTCGCGGGCTCGCGGAGCTTTTCTTTATCTTTGCTGGCACAGCCGACGACAAAAGTTGCAGCAATCAGCAGCGGCAACAGGCGTTGGGATTGGGTCATGGTGGCCTTGAGGGTTTAGGCAGCGTCAGCGAGGTCGTCAATTTTTTGCTGTAGAGCAGCGCGCCCGGCTGCTTCTTCTTTGGTCGCGTCCAATGCCTTGCTGTAGCTCGCACGCGCGGCTTTGCGATCGCCTTTGGCAAGTTGCAAATCACCGCGCACTTCTTCAGCCATTGCTGGGAACACGGCGACCACCTCAGCGCTCAGCTTGGCGAGCGCAGCCTCGGTCTTGCCTTGCTCCGCCAGCACTCGGGCGGCGCGCAGCTGCGCCAGCGGGCGCAGTTGCTTGTCGTGTGCGTTAGTGGCAACCCAATCCAAGGCAGGCAAAGCGTCGTCAAACTTGGCGGCATCGACGGCAGCCTGCGCGAGCTTTAGTTGGGCGTGCGCCGCATAGGGCGTCTTGGCGTAGTCGGATTTAAGTTTGTCAGCGAGCTTCTTGGACTCATCCGCCTTGCTGGCGGCGAGGGCTTGCTTAAACTCTTCGTACATTTGAGAGGCGGCAGCCGCAGTGTTTTCTTTGTGGGCTTTGTATTGCTCCCAGCCAACGATACCGCCCAAGCCCAGCAGCAAACCAACGGCTAGAGCCTTCCAGTTTTCCTTCCACCAGGCTTTGACTTTTTCTGCTTGATCGTGGTCTTCAAATTGCGACATGGTCGTTCTAGTGTGTGCTGCGTGATGAGGGTTGGCGGCTTAGAGCGCCAGCAAGCCTTTAAGTTTCTCGGGCAATACTGGCAGTGCGATTTTTTCGTCTTGAGCCGCAGGGGACAGCCATTTTAGCAACACCACCTGCTCTTGCAGTTCGGCGTCGCCCAATACCAGCGCGAATTGCGCGCCGGACTTCTCGGCGCGAGCCAATTGGTTCTTGAGTTTGCCGCCGCCCGTGTTGGTCAACAGGCGCAAGCTAGGCACGGCGTTGCGCAAGCTTTCTGCCAATTGCAGCAACTGGCGCTCGGCGGCCTCACCGACTGCACAGGCGTAAACCTGTGGTGCGTCAGTCGCTAGGCGCGCGGCCTCTTGCTTCTCCAGCAGCAGCACCAAGCGCTCGACCCCCGAGGCCCAGCCTATTGCCGGGCTGGGGCTGCCGCCCAGTTGCTCGACGAGGCCGTCGTAGCGACCACCGGCGAGCACCGTGCCCTGACTGCCGAGTTCGGTGGTCGTCCACTCAAACACGCCTTTGCTGTAGTAGTCGAGCCCGCGCACCAGCTTGGGGTTGACGACATACGGGATGCCCAGATCGCTCATGCCCTGCTGCCAGCCGTCGAAGTGGGCGCGGGAGTCGTCTTCCAAGTAGTCCGCCAGCTTGGGCGCGTTTTGCACCAACTCTTGGGTGCGCGGGATTTTGCTGTCCAGCACCCTGAGCGGATTGCTGTGCAGGCGGCGGCGCGAGTCTTCGTCGAGCTCTGATTCGAACTGCGCGAGGTAGTCCACCAGTGCTTGCCGGTAGGCCGCGCGTGCGGTTTTGCCGCCGAGCGAATTGATCTCTAACCGCAAACCGCCAATGCCGAGTTGCTGCAAGAAGCGTTGGGACAGCGCGATGACTTCGACGTCGATGTCCGGCCCCGCCATGCCATACGCCTCCACCCCAACCTGATGGAACTGCCGGTAGCGGCCAGCCTGTGGTCGCTCATGACGGAAAGCGGGGCCGGCGTACCAGAAGCGCTGTTTTTGGTTATGCAGCAGGCCGTTCTCCAGCCCTGCCCGCACCACGCCTGCGGTGAGCTCGGGCCTCAGGCTGACGCTAGTGCCGTCGCGGTCTTCAAAGGAGTACATCTCTTTTTCGACCACATCGGTCACCTCGCCTACCGCGCGTTTGAACAGGGCGGTGGCCTCCAGCAAGGGCAGGCGAATCTCACCGTAGCCGTAGCGCGCTGCAGTCTGCTCTGCCGCGGCAAAAACGCGGCGAAACAAAGCCGCCTGTGCGGGCAGCACGTCGTTAAAGCCGGTCAAGGATTGCAGCGACTTAGCCATGAAAGGGTGTGGTTAAAAGTGGTTGCCCGCGCTACGCGCAGGCATGTCGGATTGCTCAGAGGCAAGGCTGGTGGGTAGCGGGACTGCCCTACCCCGCGCGGCGCTCGCTGAGTTTTTGCCGCACGAGGCGCTCAAGCTCATCGACCAGCTGATCGTTGTGGATTTTGTGCTGAATGTTGCCGTCGATATAGATGGAGTTGGGGCGGCCGCCAGCGACGCCCAAAGCCGCCTCGCGCGCCTCGCCGGGGCCGTTGACGACACAGCCGATGATCGCGAGGTCGATCGGCTCAGTGACATCCTCCAAACGATTCTCCAGCGCGTTGACGGTCTGGATGACATCAAACATCTGCCTGCTGCAACTCGGGCAAGCCACCAAATTGATGCCGCGCGAACGCAAGTGCAGGCTCTTGAGGATGTCCCAGCCGACTTTCACTTCCTCGACCGGATCAGCCGCAAGGCTGATGCGGATGGTGTCGCCAATGCCATCCGCCAGCAGCATGCCGAGGCCGATCGAAGACTTCACCGCACCCGCGCGCAGCGCGCCGGCCTCGGTGATGCCTAAGTGCAGCGGCTGGTCAATGAGCTTGGCGAGCTTTTGATAGGCGTGCACGGTCATAAAGACCTCGCTCGCCTTGAGGCTGACTTTGAAGTCCTCAAAGTTGTGCTTTTTGAGGATTTCGATGTGGCGCAGCGCGGACTCCACCAGTGCATCGGCATTGGGCTCGCCGTACTTGGTCTGCAAGTCGGCCTCAAGTGAGCCCGCGTTGACGCCGATGCGAATCGGCACGCCGTAATGACGCGCACAGGCGATCACCTCGGCAACCTTAGCGTCGCTGCCGATGTTGCCGGGGTTGATGCGTAAGCAATCCGCACCCATCTCGGCGGCTTTGAGCGCGCACTTGTAGTTGAAGTGGATGTCCGCCACTAGGGGGACGTCCACCAGCTTGCGAATTTTGCCAAAGGCCTCGCAGGCAGCGATCGTCGGCACTGAGACGCGGACGATATCCGCCCCTGCCTTCTGTGCCGCTTGGATCTGCGCGACCGTCGCCGCGACGTCTTCCGTCTTGGTGTTGGTCATGGTCTGCACCGCGATCGGTGCATCGCCACCCACCAAGACCTTACCGACTGCGATCTGGCGGGAGACGCGCCGCGCAATGCGGTGCTGGGCTTTCATTGCCATGACGTGACTTTAGAGCGGTAGCGACTAGGGCTAAGGAACAGGCACTTACGGCAGGCTAAAACGCGCTGTGCCGTTGCTGCGGGTAAAACCAGACATATCGACCAAGGTGCCGTTGAAGCGCATTTGCACGCCGGGCGCATGACCAAGAGACACCGCGAACGGGGCTTTGCCAGAGAGGGTCAGCGTCTCGCCAGAGGCGACGATGCGCGACAGCAGGGTCTTGCCGTCGGCGTCCTCGATGCGCGTCCAGCAGTCCTTGGAATACACCAATGCCAACGCCGAACTGCCCGCAGCCGGGGCATCCGCGCTAGCAGCTGCTGGCGCTACGGATGTGCTGGCCGCTGGCGTGGTAGCCGTGGCGGGAGGAGTTGTGGCGACCGCACCGGGTGCCGCGGGATCAGTCGTGGCACCAGCGGTGGTGTTGGTAGCCGCCGATGCAGGGTCAGTCGCTGGCGCAGCGGCAGGAGTGGCGAGCGCCGCTTCAGTCGTGGCTGGTGTCGGCACAGGAGCTGGCGCAGGCGTGCTGCTCACTTCCTCCACCGTTGCGGTGGCTTCAGGGGTAACCGGCGCAAGGCTGACGGAATCTGGGCTGGCATCGGCAGCAATTTGCTGGCTGCGGACGAACAGAAACGCCCCGGCACCCAGTGCGATGGCCGCCACCGCACAGAGGCCGATCACCAGAATCTTGCTGCCTGAGCCGCCGGTATCAATATCCCGCTCGCCATTGAGAATCAGCTTAGAGGGCTGGGCAACGGGCCGCGCCGGCAGCGCCACCGAATCGTAACTGGCGATCAACTCCGCCTCTTGAAGCGGCAGCACTTTGGCGAGCTTGCGGTAGTAGCCGCGCACATAGACCGGCTCCTTGAGCGTCGCAAAGTCATCGCGCTCGAGCGCCTCAACGGTATGGCGTGAGAGCTTGATGACCGCTGCCAAGTCCTCCACCGACAGCCCCTGCGCCTCACGCGCCTTGCGAATTAATCGACCTGGCCCACCGCCAGAGGTAGGACGGAGGCTGGGGGTTTCTGCACTGTTTTCAGTCATGGGAAGAGTTGAAAGCCGAGGCGAAAATCATTTTCTAATGTTGGGACGCGTTCAGGGTTGCTAGCGTCGTTACGGTTCTAAGGAAACATCCGGCGCAGTTGCTGCCGATACCGCTCGGCGGCGTCCGGATTACCAAGCTCGCGCTCGGATTGGATCGCAAGTTTGAGGCTCTCGGCGGTCGGTGCCGCCACCCGCTCGCGCCGCTGCAAAAAGGCGCGCACACGGAGCCAATCGGACTGCTCTGCCGCTAAGCCGGCGAGCTGCACGAGTGCTTCTGGCTCGTCGGAATTAATCTGTAAGGCTTGGCGGAAGTACTGCTCGGACTTTGTCGCGTTGCCCGCACGCTTGGCGCAAATGCCGGCGTCGGTCCAAGCGCGGGCGGCATCGCCGTAGTTGCGGTCGTTAGCGGCTTCGAGCAGGAGCTCTTCTGCCTCTTTGGCTTCGCCCTTCTCGCACAAAAACAGGCCGTAGTTGTTGATGGTGACGCTGTCTTTACGGTCCAGTGCGATTGCGCGTTTAAAGTGGCGACGCGCGAGGTCGTCGTCGCCACGGCGGGCATAGACCAAAGCCGCTACGGCATGCGCGGACTGGCTGCTGCTGTCTTGCTCAAGGGCGCGCTGGATTTTATCGAGTGCTAAATCGTTCTTGCCTTGGCGGGCGTATTCGGCAGCGAGCATCGCATTCGCGCGCGCGGCCTCTGGGTAATTCGCCTGCGGCAGCGGCAAACCGCTTTGCTCGGTGATGCAGCCGGTGAGCAACAAACCCATGCACAGGCTCAGGTTTAGGGCCAGACGCATCAGGAAGCCGCCCTGACGCCGATATCCGACAAGCGCTGCTTTTGCTTATTGGCAACCTCGCCAACGAGCTGCCCGCACGCAGCGTCGATGTCATCGCCCCGCGTCTTGCGCGTTGTGCAGACAATACCGCGGCTGCGCAGGTACTCCGCGAAGTCGCGGATACGCTCCGACGGGCTGCGCTTGTAGCCCGCATTCGGGAAGGGGTTGAAGGGAATCAGGTTGATTTTGGCAGGGAGATCACCCAGCAAGGTGGCGAGTTGCCGCGCATGGCTGGGGCTGTCGTTGATGCCATCGAGCATCACATATTCGTAAACGATGTGTGCTTTGCGCTCTTTGCCTTCCGTGTAGCGACGGCAGGCGTCCATCAGCTCACGGATGGGGTATTTGCGGTTGATCGGGACGAGCTCGTCCCGCAGTTGATCGTTGGGCGCATGCAGCGAGACCGCAAGGGCGACGTCGACGTCTTCCCGCAGGCGATCCATGAAGGACACTAGCCCCGAGGTAGATACCGTAACGCGGCGCTTGGAGAGGCCGAAGCCAAAGTCATCCAGCAGAATGCGAATCGCGTTGACCACCGCTTGGTAATTGGCCATGGGCTCGCCCATACCCATGAAAACGACGTTGGATATCACCCGCTCGTTCTGGAAGTCACTGCCCAAGGTGCGGGCGGCAAACCAGACTTGGGCGATGATTTCTGAAGTCGCCATATTGCGGTTAAAGCCCTGCTTGCCGGTCGAGCAGAACGAGCAGTCCATCGCACAGCCGACTTGGCTGGAGATGCACAAAGTGCCGCGGTCGGTCTCAGGGATATAGACCGTCTCCACCGCATTGCCGCCGTCTAGGCGCAGCACCCACTTACGGGTGCCGTCCTTGGAGGTTTGCTCGGTCACCAACTCTGGTGTTTCGATGGTGAACCACTGCTTCATCCGCTCGCGCAGATCTTTGGCGATGTTGGTCATGCCGTCGAAGTCGGCCAAGCCACGCCGGTAAATCCACTGCATGACTTGGTCGGCGCGGAAGGGTTTCTCCCCCCGTGCGGCGAATACAGCCCTGAGGGCGTTGCGATCCAAGCCAAACAGATTGATGCGCTCTGCTGCTGCCGCGTCCGAACGTGGCGCGGCCGCCGCCGCTGGGTTGGCCCCAGTCAGCGCATCGGTCATCGTCACGTCGGTCATGGCAGTGTTATCCCTGCGCTGACTTAGCGGGTGCGCGGGCAGACTTCGATGGCGCGGAAGAAGTAGGCAATCTCGTTCTTCGCGTTTTCGAGGCTGTCAGAGCCGTGGGCAGCGTTCTCGTCGATGGAGTCGGCGAAGTCGGCGCGGATGGTGCCGGCGGCGGCGTTCTTGGGGTTGGTGGCACCCATCACGTCGCGGTAGGTCGCAACTGCGTTCTCGCCTTCCAGTGCCATCACCATGACTGGGCCGGAGATCATGAACTTCACTAAATCCTTAAAGAAAGGGCGCTCGCGGTGCACGGCGTAGAAACCTTCTGCCTCGCCTTGGGAGAGGTGGGTCATGCGGGCAGCAACGACCTTGAGGCCGGCATCTTCAATGCGCTGGATGATCGCGCCGATCTTATTTTTGCCAACCGCGTCGGGCTTGAGGATGGAGAGGGTTTGTTCGATTGCCATGGAAAGAGTCCTAAAAAGTGCGGTGCTACAAACACGAATGGCCCCAAAACGGGGCGCGTCAAAAAATAGCTGGCTATTGTAGCGCCAAAGCGCTCTAGCTAGACCGCAAAGCTCTCGCCGCAGCCACATTCAGCCGTGACGTTGGGGTTGATGAACCTATAGCTCTCGTTGAGGCCATCGCGCACGTAATCGAGCGTGAGGCCTTGGAGTTTGTCCAAATGCGCGGCATTCACCACCACCTTGGCGGCACCACCGCCCTGCTCGTAGATGGCATCGCCATCTTGCAGCGCGTCTGCGTAATCAATGACGTAGGCGTAGCCCGAGCAGCCCGACTTCTTCACCCCTAGGCGCAGGCCAAGGCCATGCCCCCGCTTGCTGAGTTGCTTGCTGACTTGCCGGACGGCGGCTTCGGTGAGGGTGATCATGGATGCATCGAACCAAGTGGGATTTGGGCAAGTAAGTCCTCACCCATAAGGGCACAGTGGAGCTTTTCCTCGGGGATTTCAAGCGCTGTGCGTAGGCTTGTAGGTGTGATTTGCCGCGCCTGCTCGCTGGACTTGCCCAGCAGTTGCTCAGCTAGCCAGACCGCTACGGCGATGCTGACTGGGCAGCCGAACACCGCAATCCGCACTGCCTGAATTACTCCGGAATGGATGCGCAAGCTGATGCGCATGGTGGCGTTCACCGCTCGATTCTCCGCACTCAGCTCGATGACTTGGCCATCGGCTGCCGGTAATGGCCCTGTGAAATCGCCGGCGCGCAGTAGGCGCTGCCAAATCGGCGCTGGGTAGTCGTAGGCTTGTTCAATGTCTTCCGACAATGCTGTGCAGGAAGCTGAAGCAAACCCAGACACGGCCCGCAGATACAGCAGTGCAGCCTGTACAGCGGCCGCAGCTCTAGTGACATCCGCCGAGCTGCTATTGCGGCCAAAAGAAAACCTTAGCGATGCATTGGCAAGCGCATCGGAGCGCCCTAGCGCACGCAAAACATAGCTGGGCTCAGCCGTGGCTGAGGAGCAAGCCGCGCCGGAGGAGACCGCTAGGCTTGGCAACAGCGCGCGCAGGCTCTCGCCCTCCACACCTTCAAAACTCAGGTTGAGGATGTGCGGCGCGTTGCTCTCCGCAGCGCCATTGCGCAATACGCCGCCTTCGCCCTGCAATGCCGCCCATAACTGCTGGTTCAGTCTGGCAAAGTGCTCGGCATCGGCGCTCAAGCGCACGCTAGCGAGCGCTGCGGCGGCACCCATTCCGACGATTTGGTGCACCGGCAAAGTGCCGGAGCGCATGCCCTGCTCCTGCCCGCCGCCGTGCAGTTGCGGGCTCACCCGTGCACGCGGGCGCTGTCGCACGAACAAGGCCCCCACACCCTTAGGGCCATACATTTTGTGGGCGCTCAGGCTGAGCAAGTCGATGGGCGTTTGCGCTAAGTCAATCGGCAACTTACCCGCCGCTTGCACGGCATCGACGTGCAGCAAAATGCCGCGCGCGCGCAGCAAAGGTGCCAGGGCTTTAACCGCATTCACGCTGCCAGTTTCGTTATTCACCCACATCAGCGAAACCAACACGGTCTGCGGCGTGAGCGCGGCCATCACCTGCTCCGCTGAAATACAGCCCACGGCGTCCGGTTTGAGGTAGCTAACCTTCAGCCCCCGACTTTCTAGGTAGCGGCAGGTGTCGAGCACGCATTTGTGCTCGCTGCGACTGGTGATGACGTGGGCATTACTGAGGCCACGAAACTCCAACACACCTTTGATGGCGAGGTTGTTGGACTCCGTGGCACCGCTGGTGAACAAAATTTCCTGCGGTGTGGCTGCAATCAGTGCTGCCACTTGGGCGCGAGCGGCCTCGATCGCTGCTTTAGCTGCGCGGCCCATGCGGTGGTCTGATGCCGCATTGCCGTAGTGCTCGGTCAACCAGGGCAGCATGGCTTCAAGCACTTCTGGGGCGACTGGTGTGGTCGCAGCGTGGTCTAGGTAAATCATTTTGTGCATGGGGTGGCTTAAGCCTGACCGGCAAGTTCTTTGAGCGCTGCCAAGAATTGCGCGACCTCTGCCGCACTGTTGCCTTGGCCAAGGCTGACACGCACAGCACCCTTGGCAAGCGCTGACGGAACGCCCATCGCCAGCAGCACATGGCTGGGTTCGCCGCTGCCAGAGGCACATGCTGAGCCGCTGCTCACCGCAAAACCACGGCGGTCGAGATGCATCAGCAGGGCCTCGCCGTCCCAACCCTTGAGCGCGAATTGGCAGGTGTTGGGCAGCCGTACGGCAGACTGCGCGAATATTTGCAGGCCTTGGATGTCGGCGAGGCCGCGCTCTAATTGCTCGCGCAGTCGCAAGGCGTGGGCGCTGCGCTCAGCCAGCGTTTGCTGGGCAAGCTCTGCCGCTGCGCCAAACCCAACGATCGCTGCAAGATTCTCGGTGCCGCCACGGCGGGCTTGCTCTTGCGCACCGCCGTGCATTAACGGCGCAATCGCCACATCGGGCCGTACGATGAGCGCGCCCACACCCTTGGGGCCATAAATTTTGTGGCTGGAGAGCGTCATCAAATCCGCGCCGCATTCCGAGAAGCTCAGAGGCAGCTTGCCGAGTGCTTGAGTGGCGTCGATGTGTAGGCGAGCACCGCCGCTCGCGCACAAGGTGCGAATCGTTGAGAAATCTTGCAGTACGCCGGTTTCGTTATTGGCGGCCATGAGGCTGACTAAGGCCACCGGCGCTCCCGGCCACTGAGCTAGCGCCTTCGGCCCATCCACCAAGCCATCGGCGCTGACGGCAATCGTCTCTACCGAGTGGCCTAAGGCCTGCAAATGCTGTGCGGCTTCGAGTACCGAAGGATGCTCCGTGGCCCCATACAGCAGCCGCTTACCCAACTGAGCGTGCATCACGCCTTTGAGTGCGTAGTTGTTGGCCTCGGTGCCACCACTGGTAAACACGACCGTTTGCGGCGGAGCGGCGATCAGCCGGGCGACCTGTCCGCGCGCGGCTTCCACGGCATGCCGCGCTGCGCGGCCATAGCGGTGCAAGCTCGACGGGTTGCCATAGGGGCCGGACAAATAGGGCAGCATCGCGTCCAAAACCGAGGGGTCGATGGCGGTGCTGGCGTTGTGGTCGAAGTAACTCGGCATGATTCAGATT
>CAZHTI010000009.1:12624-20103 GCA_964535755.1 uncultured Salinisphaerales bacterium
GGGGTCGATGGCGGTGCTGGCGTTGTGGTCGAAGTAACTCGGCATGATTCAGATTTAAATTTCTTGGCCGATATGATCCGCCAAAGTGCGAAGCTGCGCGCCGCACGCATCCGTCGCAAGCACTTGGCAGTAATCGTTCAGGTCAATCCTTGGAGGCACCCCATGCACCCCTCAGCAAAATTACTTGCGTCTGCGGGCCTACTGGTCACTGCCAGCGGCCCAGTCACGAGCTGGGCGCAAGCGCCCGAGGCGGGTGGCACCGAAGATTGCCTGATGGCCAGCCCCGGTGCGGTGTCGACGAGCAATAACCCCGTCTCGTTGCGCCTTCGCATGGTTCTGGACGGAGTGCCGCTGGATCGTGCGACGGCGATCATGAACGATGCGCAGCAGGCGTATACCGCTCTGAGCATCACTGTTGTGCCGAGTTACCAGTTTGCCAGCTTCATACAGCGCGACAGCCAAGCCCTGCTGGACGAGGTCAAGCAACGGTTTAACGGGCAGCGCCCCGGCGATGCCGACGCCGTCTATGTGATGACGGATAAAGATTTGGTGACCGGCAACAACGACACCAGCGTGGCGGGGCAAGCCGATTGCATTGGTGGTGTCGCCTTCCCACGGCGGGCGTTTGCGGTGGGCGAAGCCCTTGCCGACTCGCCCACGGGCATCGGCCCGGTGGCGCTGCAAAAGATGAACGCCGCCAAGGTTTTAAGCCACGAGCTAGGCCACCTACTGGGCGCGCATCACCACTATGCGAATTGCGGTGAGGCAGCCGGAGCGAGCAGCTCCGCGCCCTGCACCCTGATGTTCAACGACGTCAGCCTGCAGGCGCTGAAGTTTTCGACGCTGAATGCCTCCGTGGTGCGGGGCACCGCCCAGCAGCACCTGCCGACTACAACGTCCGCGTCGAGCAGTAGCAGCGGCGGCAGCAGCTCTGGGGTTGGTGGCGGCAGCTCCGGCAGCAGCGGCAATGCCAGCGGTGGCTCCTCAACATCAGGTGGCGGTGGCGGCTCAGGCTCCTGGGTGTGGCTAGTGCCTGCGCTTGCACTGGCTTGGCAGCGGCAGAGAAGGCACCTCAGCAGGGCGTAAGCAAATTAAGTGGCTGCCAGCGCCACCATTGCGCTGATTAGGCGTCTGCGTCCTGCTTGCAAAAGTCCGGTAAATCCAGCGCCTTGCGCTCGGTTTCGGGCAGGCTGGCCCCTAATTGATTGAGCGCGGTGCAGAGTTGTTTGATCTGCGCGTCCTGCACCGCGATCCGCTCGTGCAGCGTGCGGATCGCATTGGCGACCGGATCCGGCATGTCTTTGGTGATGCCGTAGGCGTCGAAACCATGGCTAGCGGCGTCACCGGCATCGGTGATGATGCGCGCTGGAATCCCTACCGCCGTCGCATGCGCAGGCACGGCCTTCACCACCACGGCGTTGCTACCAATACGCGCGCCTTCGCCGACGATGAAGCCGCCAAGCACCTTGGCACCCCCGCCGACCACGACATTGCGCTCCAGGGTCGGGTGACGCTTGCTGCCCTTGGTCAGGCTGGTGCCGCCCAGCGTCACGCCTTGGTAGATCGTGCAGTCATCGCCGACCTCGGCGGTCTCGCCGATCACCACGCCCATACCGTGGTCGATGAACACGCGGCGCCCTATCACAGCGCCTGGATGAATCTCGATGCCGGTGAGCCAGCGCGCGAGATGCGAGTTGAGGCGCGCCAACCACTTCCAACCTGCGCGCCAGAGCAGATGACTGATGCGGTGCCCCCAAACTGCGTGTAAGCCCGGGTAGCAGGTCATCACCTCCCAAGCACTTCGGGCAGCTGGGTCGCGGGTTTTGACTGAGGCGATGTCCTCGCGTATGCGCGCCAAAAAACTCATGTGGAGGCGTCAACCGAGGGTTCATTCGGCGGCTCAGGCGGCATGATGTGTCGGCGCTTGGTTTTCTCGACGGTGCTCAAGATGCCACGCAGCAGGTTGAGCTCATTGAGGTCGGGTTGGGCGCGGTTGAACACGGTGCGCAAGCGGCGCATCAGCAAGCGCGGGTTTTGCGGATCAATAAACCCCGTCATCAGCAGCGTGCGCTCCAAGTGCTCGTAGAACTGCTCGGTCTGCTCTGCGGTCGGCGGCTGGTAGAGCGGGCTGTCCCGTTTGATGCTCGGGCGCGGCACTTCGACAATCGCCGCGCGCCGTAGGCAGTAGGTCAACACCTGCACGGCCTGGGAAAGATTGAGCGAGGAGTAGCCTGGGTTCGCGGGTATGGCGATCACCGCATTGCAACGGTCGAGTTCCTCGTTGGTCAGCCCGGTTTGCTCAAAACCAAACACCAGCGCCACCCGCTGGCCCGCTTTCGCACGCTCCACCGCAGCCTCGGCGAAGGCTTCCGGGGTCATCGGTTCATCGCCCAAGTGGCGCGCGCGCGCACTCGTACCGACGACCCAAGCGCAATCGGCGAGTGCTGCGTCCAGCGTCGAATGCACCCTGGCTTCATCGAGCACTGCAATCGCACCGCTGGCTTGAGCGCGCGCTTGCGGATGCGGGAACCGCTCTGGGTTTACGAGGGCCAAGTCCCTCAAGCCCATATTCAACATCGCACGGGCAACCGAGCCGATGTTGCCCGGATTTTGGGTGTGGCTCAAAACCACACGAAAGTTTGCAAGCCTAGGGTCGAATAGCGCCTTGAGTCTTTCAGTGGCGCGCTCTGGGGATGGGATGGTCATCATGCTATTTTATGAGACCAGCGCCGACATGGCTTGGGCGATAGCAGCAATGGTGTTGCGCAATCGCCTACTGCGTGCCGAGGTGCCCAAGTTCTTCCCCTTAGTTTGCTGTACGCACGCTCTTTAAACCATGCAACCGCTTGCCAATATTGCTGTTCTCGCCGCCCGTGCTGCTGGGAACCTCATCATGCGCCACTTCGACCGCGCAGATTCCCTAAAAATCGAACGCAAAGGCAAGAGTGATTTTGTCTCGCAGGTCGATCGCGGCGCGGAGGCAGAAATCGTCAAGATCATCCGCAAACATCATCCAGACCACAGCATTCTCGGTGAGGAAGGTGGCATCAGCGGTAGCAACAGCGAAGTTCGCTGGATCATCGACCCGCTCGACGGGACTACCAATTTTTTGCATGCCCTACCGCACTTTGCGGTTTCCATCGGCATTGAAGTGCGCGGGCGCTTGGAGCACGGCGTGGTGTACGCGCCCTGCACGCAAGACCTCTACGTGGCCAGCTCTGGCGACGGTGCTACCCTCAACAGTCGCCGCATACGCGTCAGCAAAACGGTCGCCGTCGAAGATGCTCTCGTCGGCACTGGCTTCCCAATCCGCAACCCTGAGGCTATGGCCCGCTATGTGCCGATGGTGAGCAACATCGCGGATCACACCGCCGGTGTGCGCCGTGCAGGGGCTGCGGCGCTAGACTTAGCCTACGTCGCTGCCGGGCGTCTCGATGCTTTCTTTGAGCTCAACCTCAAGCCTTGGGACATCGCCGCTGGAATCGTTTTGGTGCGCGAAGCGGGCGGCACCATCCTGCCGATCAGCGCAGGCGAAGTACTAGAGCACGGCAATATTTTGGCCGCCAATGCAAAACTAGCAAACCCGATTAAATCTTTGATTTGCTAGCGGTATCTCAGGCACATCGGAGCAGCATGCGGCGGCTACCGCTTACCCACGGCAGCCTCGGCAATGCTCTGAGCTCTGAGTGCTTAGCCCTGCTCTGCCTCTAAGGGCTTCTCAGGATCGGTGGCGCGCTTGCTCGCGCGCCCCCGGATCACCATCCAGCGCGGCACTCGGAAACGCACGATACGCAGGTAGATCATGATGTAGCTGGCGGCGAAGAGCGTGCAAAACAGCCCCAAGATGTGGGCGTGCTGCCAGAACAAAACGGCGGGTAACGCCGACATGAGTGCCAGTGTCCATAAGAAGGGGGACGTCAAGGCATTGCGCAACACTTTCGCGTGACCCGTGCGCGCACCGATGAAGCGCTTAACCAGACGCTTGTGCACCAATTGATGTAAGTGGAGCGCATCTGGCTGACCAATCCGGCGAACGCCGCCAGCCGCGCGGCGGGCCATCGTGAACAGGGTTTCCCAGACTGGGTAAATCATCAGCAACATCGGAAACCAAGCTGAGACAGATGGATTGCGGTATACCAACAGGATCGACAGTTCGGCGATCAAAAACCCGATGAAGTAAGCCCCCGCGTCGCCGAGGAAGATTTTTCCAAACGGGTAGTTCCAGAAGAAAAATCCGAGCACCGACGCCGCACCCAGAAGGGCAACCCGCATCAGGAAGCTGTCACCCACCTGGAATGCGACGATACCGATCGCAGCCAAAGCCACCACGGCGAAAAAGCCGGCAAGACCATTGAAGCCGTCGATGATGTTGACCGCATGCGCCACACCGGCTGCGGCAATCAAGGTGAGCACAAACGCAAGCGGCCAAAACGCCGACAGCACCGTGTCCACACCCGGAAGATCCAAACGTACGAGCTGCCCGTCGAGCAGCCACCAACCGAGCGCAGCAGCGATCATGGTGAAGATCAGACGGGTCAGCACTCCTGCTTGGCGGGTGACATCCTCCAGCAGACCAATACCGAATGCGGGCGCTAAGCAGACCAGCAGGCGCACCGATAGATCGACGTGTGCACGCGTGCACCACGCAAGCAACAGGAGCGCCACCGAAAATGCCATGAAGATTGGCAAGCCGCCCAAACGCGGTACCCAGTGGCTGTGCATTTTTTGCACGCCACTAGACTCGTCAGCGCCAAGCCCTCTGCGCTTGGCAACCGCAATGGTCACACCCGTCAACCAAAAGCTGGAGGCAAGCGCCAAAAGCCAAACCAACCATTCCATTTGCATAAATCTCCCTATCAACAGGCATAGAGCCTGCGCCGTCTCGGGTCAGCCCGAACCGGCCAAAGCACCATGAGGGGCGAAGCGCGATTCTGCCAGTTGTTCCTTACGGCAGTTCGTCAATCTGCTCTTTCTCAGTGGGAACCAAGTCCTCTCTTGTGATGCCGAGCACAACTGCAAGCCCGGTGGACACGTAGATTGACGAGTAGGTTGCAACTATTACGCCAACGATGAGTGCGGCTGAGAAGCTATGCACTGCCGTGCCACCCGCGACGAATAGTGCCACCAGCACGATCAGGGTCGTCACGTGCGTGATCACCGACCGCAGTAGTGTTTGATTGACCGACAGGTTCACCACTTCGTAAATATCCTGCTTACGTTGGTCGATTAAGTTTTCACGAACGCGATCAAAAATCACGATGGTTTCGTTGTTAGAGTACCCGATCAAGGCCAAAATCGCTGCGACTGTGGTGAGGTCGAACTCAATCCAAGTGAGCGACAGAAAGCCCAATACCATCAAAGCGTCGTGCGTAAGCGCTGCAACTGCACCGATGGAGAATTTCCATTCGAAACGGAACATAATGTAGATGGCAATACCTATAAATGCCAGCAATAACGCTAATGCGCCATCGTGAGTTAATTCCTCGCCCACCTGCGGCCCGACAAACTCAATGCGACGAAGGTTAGCCTCCGTCAACCCCAATGTATTCAAAATATCGCTGCTAACTTTGGCAGAATTAGTTTCTGCGGTGGGTGGTAGGCGAATCAGCACATCACTCTTGGTGCCAAAATACTGGACAATTGGACTATGGTAATTGGCTTGAGTAAGTTTTTCCCGGACCACCTCAAGCTCGATGGTCTTGGGATAATGTACCTCCACCAAAACGCCGCCGGTGAAGTCAATGCCAAAATTAAGGCCGCGGAAAACCAGCAACAGAATACTGGCCACAGTTAAAACAGCAGAAACCCAAAGCCCAACTTTCCGTTGGGACATGAAATTAATATTGGGTACGCCAGCAAAGATTTTCATAGCTATTCCTTTGATTCGCAGTGCAAAAAATCACTACCAGATTGGTAGATCTTGCATGCGCTGCTTGCGCGCAAAAACCAGCTGCGCGAGCGCGCGCGAACCGACCACTGCGGTGAACTGCGAACAGATAATGCCAATCGCCAAAGTAATGGCAAAACCTTTGACCGGCCCAGCACCTAAGGCGAACAGCATCACGGTGCCGATCAGTACCGTGACGTTGGCATCGGCGATGGTCAAAAAAGCCCGGTCATACCCAGCTTGGATGGCGTCGTGCGGCTTCAAGCCGTCGCGCAGCTCCTCGCGAATACGTTCGTAAATCAGCACGTTGGCGTCGACTGCAATGCCCATGTGCAACACTATGCCAGCGATGCCTGGAACCGTGAGTGCCGCCCCGAGCACTGAAAGGATGGCAACCACCAAAAGCAGATTGAGTAACAGGGCGGCAATAGCAAATAACCCGAATACCTTGTAATAAACTGCCATGAACAAGCTGACCAAAGCTAAACCTGCCAACGCAGCCTTAAAGCCTTTCTCGATATTATCGGCACCTAAACTAGGGCCTACGGTGCGCTCTTCAACGATCTCAACCGGCGCTGCGAGTGCGCCTGCCTTTAAGAGCTGGGCGAGTTTTTGCGCTTCTTGTTGTTCTAGGCCCGTGGTTCGGAATTGGCTGCCGAACACGCCTTGAATAGTGGCGACCGAAATAATCTCTGCGACATCACGGCGCTCGCGCATCGCAACACCTTGAGCGTTGTAGTTGGTCACTACTTGCGTCTCTTTAAACAGCACCGCCATCGGTTTGCCAACACTCTTTTCAGTGAAGGCAAACATCCGCTTACCAGCCGCTGAGTCGAGGCGAACTTCAACCATTGGGTTGCCGTTTTCGTCAATATTTGGATTTGCCGCGACCAAGTTCGCGCCACCTGCGATTACTTCTTTACTGAGCAGATAGGGAACCTTGCCATCACGGGTATAGAACAAATCTAGGCCCGGCGGGATAATTCCCGTTTCTGCTGCCGTTTGCGCTTGATTGCTTTGATCCACCGCACGGTATTCCAGAGTCGCCGTTGCACCGAGCAAATCTTTGACGCGGGTGGTGTCCTGCACTGCTGGCAATTGCACCACAATTCGATTAGCACCTTGACGTTGCACCAAAGGCTCTGAAACACCCAATTGATTAACGCGGTTACGCAGTGTGGTGAGATTTTGCTCGACGGCAAAATCAATAATGCGCTTGACCTCTTCCTTGCTCAGACGCGCATTAATCGCGGTGCTGCCGGGCGGCATTTCCAATTCCAATTCGGGGAAGCCGGTACGAATCGCTGCGAATGCTTTGGCCTGAACCTCAGCATTGGCAAACTCCACTACCGTGGCCTCGCCCTCCTGCTTGCGGCCGGTGTAGCGAATGTCTTGGTCTCGCAGCAGCTTAGGAATGTCGGTGAGGTAGCGCACCGATGCGGACGTCCGCGCAGAAGCGATGTCGACTTCCAGCAAAAAGTGCACACCACCGCGCAGATCCAAGCCAAGGTTCATCGGCTTCGCGCCGATGGCATTGAGCCAATCTGGGGTCCTGCTCTCCGTGGAGAGCGCCACGATGTAGTCGCTGCCCA
>CAZHTI010000009.1:20203-38327 GCA_964535755.1 uncultured Salinisphaerales bacterium
AGCCAATCTGGGGTCCTGCTCTCCGTGGAGAGCGCCACGATGTAGTCGCTGCCCAGGCCACGCTTGAGCGCCTCGACGCCATTGAGCTGCGCCTCTTGGCTATCAAAGCGCACGATCCAATGGGCACCTGCGGCACGCGACCCAGCCGCTGCGAGCTTATCGGCCTTAAGCGCCGTGCTCACTTTGGCATCAAAGTCCGCGGGCAGAGTCTCGCCTTTGGCATGGATGATTTGGATGGCCGGTGCCTGCCCGTACAGATTCGGGAGCGAATAGAGCGCGCCGAGCAAAGTGGCTATGACGAGGCAAAGCGTTTTCCAGAGTGGAAAGGGCTGCATGAGAGTGCCGGAAGTTAGTGGCTGGAACAGGTTCTGGACTAGGCGCTTGGACGGGGGCGATGCCCGAGCGCGTACCGCGCTGGCAGGCGCGAACCTTAGAGGGCTTTGAGCGAGCCTTTGGGGAGCACGGTCGCGACCGCACTCTTTTGGATTTTGACCTGAACGCCCTCAGCGATTTCCACCGTGAGATACACCTCGCCAATGTTGCTGATGCGCCCAGCGAGCCCGCCAGAGACCACGATCTCATCGCCCTTGGCGAGCTTTTCCATCGTCTGACGCTGTTCTTTCTGGCGCTTCATCTGCGGGCGGATGAGCAAGAAGTAGAACAGCGGGATCATCACCATCAAAGGCCAGAAGGCCTCGAACAGGCTTGGGGTCTTGGCAGCGGTTGTAGCGGCTTGGGCGTAGGCAGGGCTAATCAGGAAGTCTAGAAACACGGCTTTAGTTCTTTGCGGACTCAAAAGGGCTGCGAGTATGCCACAGGGTCTGTGGGCCTCAAGGGTGTCGCTTCGGCTGGCTATACTGCATGACCCAAATTTCCCTTAGCCCTTAGGAGTTTTCCATGGCCAGTTATGTAGCCCCCTTGCGCGAGATCAATTTCGTGCTCAACCGCGTGCTCAATGTGGGGCGTCTCAGCGCGGCAATCCCTGATTTTGCCGATGCGACACCCGCTGTCTTCGAAGAAATGATCGAAACCGCAGCCAAGTTCTGCGAGCGCGAGCTGTTCCCGCTCAACGCCAGCGGCGACGCTCAAGGCTGCAAGCGGCACGAAGACGGCAGCGTCAGCCTGCCGGATGGCTTTAAAGAAGCCTTCCAGAAGTACGCTGCCAACGGCTACGTCGGTTTGGCTAACACCGCCGAATACGGCGGCTTAGGCCTGCCCTACACGATGGCGAAAGTCGTCGAGGAAATGGCCTGCTCGGCCAACGTCGGTTTTGCGCTCTTCCCCGGCCTCACTACCGGATGCTTCGAGGCGATTCTCGCCAATGGTGATGAGAAGCAAAAAGCGCTCTACCTGCCCAAGCTCGGTAGCGGTGAGTGGGCGGGTGCCATGTGCTTGACCGAGCCACAGGCTGGCTCCGATTTGGGCGCGGTCAAAACCAAGGCGGTACCGCTCGCGGATGGCAGCTACGCGCTCGAAGGCAGCAAGATTTTCATCACCAGCGGCGAACATGACTGCACCCCAAACATCGTCCACTTTGTTTTGGCGCGCATTGAAGGCGCACCGGCGGGCGTGAAGGGATTGTCCACCTTTGTGGTCTCGAAATTCCTCGTGAATGACGACGGCAGCATCGGCGCGCGCAACAAGCTCACCTGCTCGTCCATCGAGCACAAGATGGGCATCCACGGCTCCTGCACCTGCGTGATGAACTTCGATGGGGCCATTGGCACCTTGGTCGGTAAGCCGGGTGAAGGCATCCAGAACATGTTCGTGATGATGAATTTGGCGCGCATCTTGGTTGGTCTTCAGGGCTTGGGTCAGTGCGAGCTCGCTACCCAGAACGCCGTGCGTTATGCGCAAGAGCGCAAGCAGGGCAAGGCATTCAACGGCGGCGCCTGCATTGCTGATCACCCCGACGTGCGCCGCATGTTGCTGACCATGAAGGCAGTGACTGAAGGTGCGCGCGTGCTCGCCTACGAGACCGGCATGTATGTGGACTTTGCGCACCACCACCCCGACGCCGATGTGCGCGAAGAGGCGAACGACTGGGTGGAACTCAACACCCCGTTGGTCAAAGCCTATTGCACCGATATGGCGGTGGAGCTCGGCAGCACCGCGATTCAGGTCTACGGTGGCCACGGCTTTATTCGTGAGCATGGCGTCGAGCAAATCCTGCGCGACAGCAAAATCCTCTGCTTGTACGAAGGCACTAACGGCATTCAGAGCATGGACTTGGTGCGCCGTAAGCTGTTCATGAACGAAGGTCGTGCTGCCAAGCGCTTCTTTGCTCTCGTCGCTAAGGCCGCTGCCGCCGCTGGTGCGGAGCAAGCCTTTATTGCCAAGCCACTCGCGCAAGCACTCAAGAGCCTGGAAGAGGCGACTGCTTACATTCATCAAACCTTCCGCAGCAATCCGGAAGACGCGGCGTTTGGTTGCTGCGACTACCTGCGCGCCTTTAGCTTGGTGTACTTAGGCTACAACTGGTTGCGTATGGCAGAAGCTTTGGCAGATGAATCTGATGCGGTTTACAAAGCCAGCAAGTTGACGACGGCTAAGTTCTTCGCCAGCAAAATGCTCAACCAAGTCGGGCCACTGTGCGCGACGGTGCAGGGCGGGGCTGAAGACTTCATGGCCCTGCCTGCCGCAAACCTGTAACCTAGAAAGCTTCACCCCAAGGGGTCGGCAATGTACCGGCCCCTTTTTTATTGCTTTGCGAGGAATCAGGAGACGCTTTATGACGCAAAACCTTTACAGCTTTAGTGCGCAGCAAATCGATGGCAACCACACTGCGCTAGAACGCTTTAGGGGCAAGGTGGTGCTGGTGGTCAATGTCGCTAGCAAGTGCGGATTTACGCCGCAATACAAGGGCTTAGAGGCGGTTTATCGCGCCCACAAGGGCCAAGGATTGGAGATCTTGGGCTTCCCATGCGATCAGTTCGGCCACCAAGAGCCGGGCGATGAGGCGCAAATCCAGGAGTTTTGCTCACTCACCTATGACGTGAGCTTCCCGATGTTTAGCAAAATCAAGGTCAATGGGCCTGAAGCACACCCGTTGTATCAATGGATGAAGGCCCAAGCTCCCGGGCTGCTCGGCACTGAAGCGGTGAAGTGGAACTTCACCAAGTTTCTCATCGACCGCGAAGGCAACGTGGTGAAGCGCTACGGCTCGATGGATAAGCCCGAGGACATCGCCAAGGATGTTGAGAAGCTGCTGACGGCCTGATTCGGCCATGAGGCTTTGGGCCGGCCTAATCCTCTAGGCTGGCCTGTAGTTGCTTGGTTTTTGCCGGGTTTCCGGTCACGAGACGGTCGCCCACTTGGCGCGTCAGATAGCGCCACGCCCAGGTCAGAAACACCCTGAGGCGCTGGCGGGTTTCGATCAAACCCATGACGTGCACTACCGCCCAAATCCACCAGCCGACCCAACCGCTGACTTCTGCAAAACGCAGGTCGCCGACCGCTTTGTGGGTGCCGATCACCGCCATACTGCCGAGATTTTTGTAAGCGAAGGGCTTGGGCAGTGGCTTATTCGCAGCAGTTGCCAGCACCACTTGGGCCGCGTACGAGCCTGCCTGCAACGCCCCTTGCGCTAGCCCCGGCACCAGCTGCCCCTTGGCATCCGTCAGCGCAGCAAGGTCGCCGGCTACGAGGATTTCCGGTGCGCTCGGGATGCGGCAATGGGCGTCGACCAAAATCCTGCCAGCTCGGTCGGTTTGCGCCTGGGTGCGCTGTGCGAGTTGCTCGCCAAAGGCTGATGCCTGCACGCCCGCTGCCCATAGGACGGTCGGGGCTTCTATGCGCTCAGTTTGGCCGTTCGCCAATACCGTCACCCCCTCGGCGTCCACGCTCTTGACGGCAGTCTGTAAACGCAGCGTGACGCCCAGTGCCGCGAGATGCGCCCGCGCCCTGCTGCGTAGCTTCTCCGAATACACCGGCAGCACGTCCTTACCCGCCTCCACCAAGATGATTTCGGCCTGCTTCGGGTCGGTATTGCGGAACTCGCCCGGCATGGTGAAGTGGGCCAACTCCGCAATAGCACCGGCAAGCTCCACGCCGGTGGGCCCGGCGCCGACCACGACAAATCGCATCGCGCGACGCTGTTCGAGTAACTCGCTGCTGCGCTCGGCACGCTCAAACGCGGCAATCACGCGGGCGCGAATCGCGAGCGCGTGCTCCAGAGTCTTCAAGCCCGGCGCAAATGCCGCCCAAGCATCGTTACCGAAGTAGGAGTGCTTCACGCCGGTCGCGACGATGAGGTGGTCGTAGCGAAGGCTGCCGAACTCGTGCACCAGTAGTTTCTCCGCTGGGCGCACGTCCAGTGCAGTGGACTGCAAGACGGTGACTGAGCGGTGGCGCTTGAGCAACACGCGATGCGGTGCGGCGATGTCGCCGGTCGGCAGCAAGCCAGTCGCTACTTGGTAGAGCAGCGGTTGGAACAGCTGGAAATTGCGCTTATCCAGCAAGGTGACGCGGTGGCCCGCTTTGCCCAAGGCCTGAGCGGCTGACATACCGGCGAAGCCACCACCGACGATGACCGTGTGTGGCATTGGCGGTTTTGGGGCTGACATGGGTTTGTTTCCTGTGTGCGGAGTGGGCAAGAGGCCGCTGGGCTCGTCCTTAGGGACCAGCAGGGCGGGCGGCAATGCGGCTATTATTTCTGTAAGTACAGAAATGAGCAACGCCATGAGCCTTTCACCAACCGCCGAGCAATTCATCCTGCACTGGGGCGAGATGGGGAGCCGTTGGGGGGTGAACCGCACGCAGGCACAGATTCATGCTTTGCTCTACCTCGCCGAACACCCGCTCACTGCAGAGCAGATTGCTGAGGCCCTAGCGGTCGCACGCAGCAATGTCAGCACCAGCCTTAAAGAACTACAGAGCTGGGGTTTGATCATGGTGCGCCATATCAAAGGCGACCGCCGTGACCATTTCAGCGCCGAGAAAGACCTCTGGAAGGTGATGCAACTGATTGTTGATGGGCGGAAAAAGCGCGAAATAGACCCGACACTCGCGATGTTACGAGCAACTCTGCAAGCGCCTGACGATGCTGACCCCGCTACGCTTACGAGGCTCACCCAGTTGCTGGAGTTTATGGAGCAGCTAATCGCGAGCTATGAGCAGCTTAAACACCTACCGCCACAAATGCTGATGACCGTGGCACGGCTGGCAGGCCAAATGATGGAGCTACGGCCCAATAACCCAGCGCGTTGATCGGCGCACATTGGGGGCCGTGAACGCTCATCATCTTACGCCATGTTTCGTTTTTGACAGAAATTAAAAGACAGCAGGCCCGTCGGGTAGCGTGCACTGTGTGCACGCCGCAACGGAGTCTCTTGCCGCCATATTCGTGCGCACAGCGCACGCTACGGCTAGGGTGAAAAACGGGCGAACATCCCTATCGTGAGGCGCGCTTGGCTGCGCTGGATTCAAGCCTAAGCCCCCTCAAGCCCTAGCCCTTACGACACACTAGCGGCATGCCCGCCAGTTCACGCCCAGCTAGCAAGCCAGCCCTCGCCGCGGTGGGGCTTGAATCGCCCATCCAGTTCCTCAAAGGCGCTGGCCCGCACCTTGCGGGCGTGCTGCGCAACCTGCATCTGCACACAGTGCAGGACCTGCTCTTCCACCTCCCTGCCCGCTTTGAGGACCGCCGCCATTCGGTAGCGATTAGCGATTTGCAGCACGGCGAAGATCAGCTGGTGATCGCCAGGGTAATTGCTGCCGAAGTGAAGTTTGGCGCGCGACGCATGTTGAATGTGGCGGTGGAGGATGCTGCGGGCGATTGCATGCGCCTGCGCTTCTTCCACTTCAATGATGCGCAGCGCCTAAGCTTTGCGGCCGGGCGCTGGGTACGATTGTTTGGCACCGCAAGGGTCGGTGCGAGCGGGGTGGAGATGGTGCACCCCGAGTACAAGCTCGCCGCCACGGTTGCCGAGCTGCCGATGGAAGCGCGCATTACGCCGATCTACCCGCTAACCACGGGGATTACTCAAGGCAAGCTGCGGCAACTCATCCTCGCCGCGTTGGAGCTGGGCAAGCAGAACCTAGGGCTCAAAGCCCCACTGCGCGGCTTGGACGCGCCCTCCACCATCGAGGCCTTACAGCAAATCCACGCGCCAGAGCGGGATGAAGATGCTGCGGCCTTGCTGGCGATGCGCCACCCAGCCATTGCCCGCGTGATTCAAGAGGAGTTGCTCGCGCATCAGCTCTGTATGCGCCTGCTGCGTAATGCGGTCAAGCTGCGGCCCGCGCCGGCCCTGCGTGGCTTAGCGGCCGCAGAGATCGAACTCGCAGGCCAACTACCGTTTGCGCTCACGAGGGCGCAGGCGCGCGTAGCGGCAGAAGTCGGCACTGATCTTGCCCAAGCGCGGCCCATGTTGCGCTTGGTGCAAGGGGATGTCGGCAGCGGGAAGACCGTCGTTGCGGCACTCGCCTTACTGACCGCAGCGCGCGCGGGCTGGCAAGGCGTATTGATGGCCCCGACCGACCTGTTGGCGGAGCAGCACGCCGCCACACTCGCCCGCTGGCTCACCCCTGTAGGCGTCCAAGTCTGCTTTCTGGCGGGCAAGCTGAAGAAATCCGCCAAGGACGCCGCTCTGCGCGCCATCGCTGAAGGTGGTGCTCAGGTGGTGGTCGGCACCCATGCCCTATTCCAGCAGGACGTGCAGTTTCAGCGGCTCGGTGTGGTGGTGGTGGATGAGCAACACCGCTTTGGCGTCGCCCAGCGGCTGGCGCTGCGGGACAAAGGGCCCGAGGGGCATTCGCCGCACCAGATGATCATGAGTGCCACGCCCATCCCCCGCACTTTGGCGCAAACGCTCTATGCCGACTTGGACGTCAGCGTGATTGACGAGCTGCCGCCCGGACGCACGCCGGTCATCACCACGGTGCTGAATAACGACAAGCGCGCCGCAGTGGTGGAGCGCATCGGCACTGCCTTGCGCACCGGCAAGCAGGCGTATTGGGTGTGTACCCTGATTGAGGAATCCGATGAGCTGCAAGCCCAAGCCGCCGAGACGCTCACCGAGCAATTGCGGGCCGCGCTGCCGGAGCTACACATCGGGCTCGTACATGGCCGCATGAAGGCGGCGGAGAAGGAGGCGCAGATGGCTGCCTTCAAGGCCGCCGCCACGCAGCTATTGGTCGCCACTACCGTCATCGAAGTCGGCGTGGACGTCCCTAATGCTAGCATCATGGTGATTGAGAACGCTGAGCGCTTGGGGCTTTCGCAACTGCACCAGCTGCGTGGGCGGGTTGGGCGTGGTGCGGTCGAGAGCCAGTGCCTGCTGCTCTACCAAGCGCCCATCGGCCAGATGGCCAGAGCGCGCCTCAATACGCTGCGCGAGACCACTGATGGCTTCGTGATTGCCGAGAAGGACCTCGAACTGCGTGGGCCGGGTGAGTTGCTCGGCGCGCGTCAAACCGGATTAGTCGGCCTTAAAGTCGCCGACCCGCAGCGCGACGCCCACTACCTGCCGAGGCTACAAGCGCTCGCGGATGAGTGGCTGGAGCATGAGCCGGCCGCGAGCAAAATGATGATTCGCCGCTGGGTGGGTGATGTCGAACGGTACGCGCAGGTTTAGCCGCTAGCGGCGCTTGGCTGGTTTGGTCTTACTGCTGGGCTTCGCCTTTTGAGCGGCTTTGGCTTTCTTCACTGCCTTGGCTTTTTTAGCTGGCTTGGCTTTCTTCGCACTGCGGATTTTGGCTTTGCGCTTGTGTTGCTTTTTGAGCGCGCGGGCCTTGTCCTTCATGCGTGCCATGCATTGGGCGACGCTCTGCTTGCGCTTGGCGAGCGGGCCGACGGGGTAGATGTGCAGTTTTTTCCGGCCAAAGCGCTTGGCGGCCCGGCGGTCCTTACCCATGTAGACATCGACGCGCTGCTTCCAGCGGGCAGACATGGTGTCCAGCACCACAAATTCGCCCGCCATGCCTTCCATACGGAAGCGCTGCTTACGGCTGAAGCCTTGGCAGAGCAAATCCCGAGAGACCGCAGCGGCGCGCACGCCTTTGGCCGTGCGCGATAGGCGATCGCCCCAAGCGCCGTGGTTTGGCGTGGCGTCGGTTTGCCCACGCAGCGAGTTAAAGGCAGTCGCGGTGACCCGGATGCCGCCCTTGCGCTTAGCGCCACGGGCGCTGGGTTTTGACTTCTGATTCTTGGCAGGCAACAACACCGCCTTGCCTTTTACGGCCTGCCCATGTGCTTGCGGGGAGGCGGCGATGCCGCCTTTAGCCCATGCAGGCCCAACCGAAAACGGAACCGCAGCAAGCAGCCAGAGGGCCAGTAAGCAGGCCCTTGGTGCTTGACGAAGGCGCAAAAAGCTCCATGCAGAACGCATCGGCCGCTCTCCTCTTTTTTTGTTTTATGTACTGCCGTACCACTGTGAGTACCAAGGGCGGCATGACCTGCCCCTGGCACCCCGACCACCCGCGCTTACACCGCGAGCAGTTCCACCTCAAACAGCAGAGTGGCGTTCGGTGGGATGACCCCGCCCGCGCCGCGCGCGCCGTAACCAAGCTCAGGTGGGATGACCAAGTGGCGGGTGCCGCCGACTTTCATACCTTGCACGCCCTCATCCCAACCGCGAATCACCTGCCCGGCGCCGAGTGCGAACTGGAACGGCTGGCCGCGATCCTTGCTGCTATCGAACTTAGAACCGGCCTTGCCGCCTTGGTACAGCCAGCCGGTGTAGTGCACCGATACCCGCTGCCCAGCCACTGCCGTCGCACCGCTACCGACTTGGGTGTCGGTGATCTGTAAGCCTGTTGCCGTTGTGAGCATTGCTGCGAGTCCTCGCAAAGAGTGAATTTAGGGGCTGGGGATAGTGCCACAGCGCGCCGGTTGCTTCCCCCACGATGCCAGTGCCTTAACTAGCCGACGCGACTAAGTGTCGGACTTGGCGGTTGGCGCTGACCGCTGCCTGCGGCAAGCCTCGGAGCAATACCGCACAGCATCCCAATTCTTGGCCCAGTTTTTCCGCCAGCACATGGGGCGGGCGCAGACCACGCAGGGTTTGCTCGGCAGCGCAGCCTTATTGCCCTTGTGTGCGCTAGGCGCCTGCGGCATGGCGCTAGCCCGGTTGGCCAATGGCGAGCGGTGCGGCGGGGAAGTCCCCCGCGCGGCTGAGCATGGCCGGCAGCGGCTTGCCCATCACTTCCGACAACCAATGCGCAGTGCGGATGAGTTCTGCGAGGTCTAGGCCGGTCGCCACGCCGCATTCGCGCAGGAGATAGGCGACGTCCTCACTGCCGACGTTGCCACTGGCGCCGGGTGCGAACGGGCAACCGCCGAGACCACCAATGGAGCCGTCGATGACGCTGGCACCCGCAGTGACCGCGGCCCAGACGTTCGCCAAGCCGGTATTGCGGGTGTTGTGGAAGTGGGCGCGCACGGGGATCGGGTAGATCGCCTGCCGCACCTCGGCCACCAATTTGCTGACGGCAATCGGAGCGGCCACACCGATGGTGTCGGCTAGGGCGATCTCACGCGGGCCAGCAGCGGCGAGCTCGCGGGCGATTGCCACCACTTGCTCGGGCGCGACGCGGCCATCAAACGGGCAGCCGAAGGCAGTGGAGATCGTCACCTGCGCACTGCGGCCCTGTGCTTTAGCGAGCCGCACAATCTCCGTGGCGGTGACGACTGATTCCGCACTGCTCTGCCCCTGATTCTTCTGGCCGAAGCCGTCAGACGCTACGCAAACCGCGCCGAGTTCATCGACTTTGGTTGCCAAGGCGCGCAGTGCGCCCTTCTTATTGAGTACGAGTCCGATGGTGGTGACATCCGCGGGCAGCGCGAGCCCAGCGATGACCGCTTCGGCATCGGCCATTTGCGGCACCCGAGCAGGGTGGACAAAGCTCGCGACTTCAATCCGCCGCACACCGGCTGCCACAGCGCGTTCGATCAAGCTGATCTTCTCTGCCGTTGAGACGATGTGCTGCTCGTTTTGCAAGCCGTCTCTTGGCCCAACTTCGACAAATTCAATCGCTGCGGTCATGTTTTTTTGCTCCGTCGCCTAAGGACACTGCGAATCGCGCGGCGTCGATCACTGCACGTTTAAAGGCCTATTTGGTCTGGAAGGCGAACGAACCATCCCAGTTTGCTGGTGGTGCGTTCTGCCGCAGATGTTGGATGCGTGAGAGGAACACCTCATACACCTTATGCGGGTTACGGCCGCGACTTAAGTTGAAGAACTCCACCTCGGCTTGGTCCCAGTTCTGCGCACGGTAGAGCTTGAGTGCCGCGCGGTGGCGGCTCAGATCGGACTTCAACTCGGCAGAGATTCCGTCCTTGTGGCCCAGTGGCTCGTAAATAGCGACCGGCTCAGACTTGCCTTTGACCTTCACCCGATCGAGCTCACGGTAGAGCCAATCGGCTGGGCCAGCAGCGCGGGTGGACTCCGCGCAGATGAAGTACACCCCGTATTCCTTAGTGAGCCCCTCAAGGCGCGAGCCAAGGTTTACTGCGTCGCCCATCACGGTGTAGGCACGGCGGAACTCCGACCCCATGTTGCCGACGGTCATCTCGCCGGTATTGATGCCGACACCAATGTAGAGCTTAGGCCAGCCTTTGGCCGCGAAGGCCTCATCGAGCCCGCGTAGGGCGGTGAGCATCTCTAAGCCCGCTTCGAGTGCATGGGCTGCGTGGCTTGGGTCAGGCAGCGGGGCGCCCCAGAACGCCATCACTGCGTCGCCCATGTATTTGTCGATGGTGCCGCGGTGGGATTGAATCACCTTGGTGAGTGGGGTGAGCAGTTGATTCATCAGCGCGGTGAGCTCTTTGCTATCGAGCTTCTCCGAAATGGTGGTAAAGCCGCGCACGTCCGAAAACAGCACAGACATCGCGCGCTTATCGCCCTCCATGCTCGCAGCTGCGGGGTTAGCGGCTAGCTCATCGACCAATTCGGGCGGGATGTACTCGCCAAATTGCTTGGAGACATCGCGAGCGCGGCGGTTCTCCAAAAAGTAGCCGTAGAAGCTCAGCAGCAAAAACAGCAGCAGGGTGAAGGCGATGGGGGTGCCGAGCGGGATGATGAAATTGCCCCAACTCCAAAGTGCGAGCGCCAGCAATATTTCTCCCGCGATTAAGCCGACTGCGAGCACGCCGCTCGCCAAGGGTGAGAGCTTGATGGCGGCAAACACCAGAATCAGTGCGATGCCTAACAGCATCACCACATGGATGCCGTTGTAGTAAGCCGCGTAGTGCTTGATGCGCCCCCCCAAAATCCCGGAGACGAGGTTGGCGTGGACTTCCACCCCCGGGTAGGCCTTGCCGACCGGTGTGGTGCGCAAGTCCAAGAGGCCCGGTGCGGAGGTCCCCACCAACACGACCTTACCCGCGAGTTTGCTGGCATCGGCCTTGCCCTCGATGACATCCGCCGCCGAGATGTAGTGGAAGCTCGGCCAAGGCCCGCGGTAGGGCACGAAGGCAGCAGCGTTTTGGTCCACCGGGACATTGACGCTGCCCAGCCGCACAGCCTCTAAGTGATTGCCGAGTGTGCGGGTGGGCGGGTCGAATACGAACTGCACCGGCGGCGCGCCGAGTGCCACCCGCGCGACCTCCAGCGCCAGCGAGGGGTAGAGAGCGCCCTCAAACTGCTGGAGCAGCGGCACGCGGCGGAACACGCCGTCCTCATCAATACCCTGAGAGTTGTCGAAATAGCCACCGTATGCCGCCGCCTGTTGCAGCACGTCCAAGTTCGCGGTGAAGCCGTTGTAGCGGTAGAACGGCACCTTCAGGATTTGCGCGGCCTCCGCCGTCACCAAGGGCTTAGGCAGGAGGCCAACGCGGTCGGTGTTGCCGGGGGTTGCGACATCCTTAAACACATAGCCCGCGACCACCGGCCTACCCTGCAGCACGGCAGCGAATTGGGCGTCGTAGTCCAAGCTCGGTGCAATCTCCTGTAAACGTTCGGCATAGCCCGGAAGGTCAGAAAAAGCCCCTGTGGCGAGCCCTTGTAGCGTCTCTAACCCGGTGCGGCGGTCGCGCTCGGCAAAGGTCATATCAAAGCCCAGCACTTTGATCTGATACCGCTCAAACAAGGTTTCCGTCAGCTTTGCCAATTGGTTGCGCGGCCAGGGCCATTGGCCGATACGGGCAACACTTGCTTCGTCCACATCGACAATCACCACCGTGGGGTCGACATCGCCTGGCAGCGTCAGGTTGAGGCGCGCGTCGTAAGAGCTGCGCTCCATTTGGTCGAGCAAGGGGGCAGGCAGAATGCGCACGATGTAGAGCAAAAACACCGCGAATAGCGCCAAAGCTAAGCCCAATCGCAGCATCGAACGGGACAGGATGGAATTCATTCGCGGCATCTCCTTTGCACGTCTTTAAGTTGTTTGGTCTAGCAGTGCGAGCCCATGCCAGCATCATAGCGGCGGCGGCTTCCGGCCAAGCCAAAGGCATCGGGGTATTTCTACTGCTGACTATTCAGCGGCTGCCACAGCTATCATCTGACGATGAGTTCTTCTGCGATTGCCACCCTCCCCGCCCCTATTGCGACGGCGCTTGCCCGTTTGCAGGCGCTTTACCGCGCGCACGGTGCGCAATTGCCGCCGGTGGTGGCATTGCTGCTCGCGCTGATCATCGCGACGCAATGCGCGGCTTTGCTGTGGCGCTTGGTGCCGCTGCCTGAGTCCGCACGCTGGCAGCCCGCGCCGGCTTTTGTTGATACCAGCCCGGTGCGCGCCCGTGGCAACGGTGAGGCAGTCGCCAATGCGCGGCTGTTTGGCGAGTACCAAGTGGCGGCCTCTGCCAGCGCACAGACGCTAGCAGCAGCCCCAGAAACCACGCTCAACTTCACCCTGCTCGGCATCTTGGCCGGCACGCGTGACGCCGAGAGCATGGCACTCATCGCCAAGGACAACGGCCAAGAAGCGCCCTACCGCATTGGCGATGACGTCGCCCCAGGGGTCAATTTGCAGGCTATTTTTTTGGACCGCGTGATTCTGAGTCGCAACGGAACCCTGGAAACTCTGCGTCTGGATAAGAACTCTGCGAGCAACGCACAGGTCATCTCCGCGATTGAGTCCAACAACCAAGCAGCCACATCGGGCACGCCAGAGGCAGCGGTCATGCTCGCCCAAGTCCGCGACCAAGTGCTGTCCGACCCCTCCAAAGCGGCAAGCTTTGTGCGTCTGCAACCGATCACCAGTGATGCCGGCGTACGCGGCTACCGCGTTTACCCCGGCGCGCAACGTGAGGCCTTCGAAGCCGCAGGCCTGCAAGCGGGCGACGTGGTCACCGGCATCAACGGCACGCCTTTGGATAACCCCGGCCAAGCGCTGCAACTGCTGCAATCTTTGTCCACGGCGTCGACGGCCAGCCTAGCCGTCGAGCGCAATGGCCAAATCCAGAGCATCACCATCAATTTGTCACCCTAAGAATTCCTTTATGCGCCCATTTCGACTCGCTGCGGTAGCCCTTGCAGCCACCCTGTTGCTCGCCCCCGCAGTGCGCGCCGATGTCACCCTGAATTTGAAGGACGCCGAGATCAACACCCTGATTTCGACGGTGAGCGAAGTGACTGGCAAAAACTTCATCGTCGACCCGCGCGTCAAGGGCAAGGTCACGGTGATTTCCGCGCGGCCTATGGGCAAGCAAGCGCTCTACGACACCTTCCTCGCGGTTTTGCAGGTGCAGGGTTTTGCCGCCGTGCCCGCTGGCAACGCCATCAAGATCATCCCTGAGACTAACGTGCGCTCCGACGCCGGCATGCTCAATGGCAATGGTCGCGGCCAGCCTAAGGATGACGTCGTCACCCACGTCTACACCATGCAGAACATCTCGGCAGCACAGTTGGTGCCGATCCTGCGGCCATTGATCCCGCAATGGGGCCACTTGGCGGCCTACCCCGGCAACAACATGCTGATCATCTCGGACCGCGCCGGTAACGTGGCAAGGCTGGAGGAAATCATCCGCAAGATGGATAACGTCGGCGATAAAGACGTTGACGCCATCGAGTTGCAAAACGCCTCCGCCACGGAGGTCGTGCGCACCATCAGCAGCCTGATTCAAGCCGCTAAAGCCGCTGACCCCTCGGCCAGCAGTGCTAACGTCATTGCTGATGAGCGCACCAACTCGGTGCTGATCACTGGTGAGCGCAGCGAGCGCAATCGGGTCGCCGCCTTGGTTAATCGCTTGGACGCCCAAGGGCGCGAGAGCGACGGTGCGACGCAAGTGGTCTATTTGCGTTACGCCAGCGCTAAAAACCTCGCCCCCTTGCTAGAGGGCTACGCCGCGCAAATCAAAGACACCAGCAAAGGCGCTGCCGGTGGTGCAGCTGCCAGCGCGCCCGCGGCCTCGGGTGGCGGCTCGGGCGAGGCGAAAGTCATCGCCGATGAAGACACCAACGCCTTGGTGATTACCGCAGCGCCCAAGCCGATGCGGCAGATCAAGAGCGTCATCGAGCAGCTCGATATTCAGCGCAGCCAAGTCTTGTTGCAGGCGATCATCGCGGAGATTTCGGAGCAAAAAACCAGCCAGCTCGGTTTGGACTTTGCGGCTTACAACCCCAATGGCGGCGCGGTTTCGAGCATCTTGTCGTCGCAAACGCTGTCAGCGCTCTCTAGCTTCGGCACCGGCGGGCCGCTCGCCGCGTTAGGCACCGCGATTGGCCAAGGGATTACCGCCGGGGGCGTGTCCATCCAAAACGATGGCCGCAGCGGCACCAGCTTCGGCGTCATCCTCCGCGCGCTGCAAACCGACGGCGATACCAACGTGCTCTCCACACCCTCTCTGGTGTCGCTAGACAACGAGGAGAGCGAGGTTAAGGTCGGCCAAGAGGTGCCGTTCCAAACGGGCTCGTTCACCAACACCGGCGGCACCAATAGCAGCGTCAATCCCTTCCAGACCATCGAGCGCAAAGACGTAGGCCTGACGCTCGGCTTCACCCCGCAGGTGAACGAGGGCGACACCATCAAGCTGAAGATCAAGCTGGAGTCGTCTAACGTCGCAGCGGGTTCAGCAGGGGCCGCCAATCTCGTCACCAACAAGCGCACCATCACCAATACCGTGAGTGTCGAAAGCGGCCAAGTGCTGGTGATTGGCGGGCTGATGGATGACAGCGTCGCGGACTCGCAAAGCGGCGTGCCCTACCTCTCCAAAGTGCCGGTGTTTGGTGGCCTATTTAAGAACCGCTCAGTCACCAAGGCCAAGCGCAATCTGGTGGTGTTTATCCACCCCACCATTCTGCGTAGCCGCGACCACGGTGATTTCTTCACCCGCAAGAAGTACGACAGCATCCGCACCGCGCAAATCCGCGCCAATGGCAGCGCAGCGCCCTTAGTCGGCGGCAAGAAGTCCGTGCTGCCCGAGCTCGACAGCTACTTACTGGAAAACACCCTGCCCCCCCAATCGCCGCAGATGTTGGCACCGCGCCCACAAGCTGCCGCTCCCGCCCCGCAGCCAGCGGTGCCGAGACAGCCGGAGCCGGTGCAAACGGACGAACCTGAGCCGATGGCCGCAGCGCCAGCCACCCGCCCAGCGCCCGAGCCCTCTCCTGCCCCCGCGGCGCGCGCATCGGCGCCGACGCCCGCGCCTGCCAATAGCAGCGCGAGCCAGCGCCGCGCGGCATCCAATGTGCTGGTCATCCCGGCGCAGCAGCCGCAAATCGTCACTCCGAGCAGCCAGTAACTAGCGTCCCAGTGATGACCATCGAAGCAGCAGCGGCCAAGCGGCCGCCCTTTGCCTTTGCCAAGCGCCACGGTTTGATCGTCGGCGCGGACCACGGCGAGTTTGTGCAGCTCCATGCCCGCCCGGGTGCTGCGGTGACTGCCTTGGCGGAGATGCGCCGCTTCCTCGGCAAGCCGGTGAAGCTGGTGCAGGTCAGCGCGGAGGAGTTCGACAAGCTGTTGCAGAAGGCCTACGAGGGCAATAGCGGCGCGGCAGAAGGTCTTGCCGCAGGCCTAAAAGAGGAAACGGTCGATGCCGATGACCTCGCGGCGGCTTTGGCAGAAGCCCAAGACCTGCTAGAGACCGACGACGATGCACCGATCATCAAGTTCATCAACGGCTTGCTGGTAGAGGCGATCAAAGAGAACGCCTCGGATATCCACGTAGAAACCTACGAGCGCGGCGTCACCGTGCGTTTTCGGGTCGACGGCGTGCTGCGCGAAGTGATCACCGCCGCCAGAGCGCTCGCTCCCAAAATCGTCAGCCGCATCAAGATCATGGCGAAGCTGGACATCGCCGAAAAGCGCCTGCCGCAGGATGGCCGCATCAGCCGCGCCTTTGGTGGCCGCAAGGTGGACGTGCGCGTCAGCACCATCCCCACTGGCTCCAGTTTTGAGCGGGTAGTGATGCGTATTTTGGATAAGCAATCCGAGCGCATTGACCTCGAAATGCTCGGCCTATCGCTGCAGCAGATTGAAATCCTCAAGCGCACCATCGCCCGCCCGCACGGCATTTTGTTGGTGACCGGCCCGACCGGCTCGGGTAAGAGCACCACGCTGTACTCAGCTCTCTCGGCGCTCAACGACAAGAGCCGCAACATCATGACGGTCGAGGACCCCATCGAGTACTACATCGATGGCGTCGGCCAGACTCAGGTGAACATCAAGGTCGACATGACCTTCGCGCG
This sequence comes from uncultured Salinisphaerales bacterium, assembly GCA_964535755.1. Lineage (GTDB taxonomy): Bacteria > Pseudomonadota > Gammaproteobacteria > Nevskiales > Nevskiaceae > Stagnimonas. The sequence continues at coordinate 36,772 of CAZHTI010000009.1, forward strand.
CGGCCTGCGCGCCATCCTGCGCCAAGACCCAGACGTGGTAATGGTCGGCGAAATTCGTGACCTAGAAACCGCACAGATCGCCGTGCAGGCCTCACAAACCGGCCACTTGGTGCTCTCCACCCTGCACACCAACACCGCCGTCGGCGCGATCACCCGCCTGCGCGACATGGGCATGGAGCCCTATCAGCTCAGCTCGTCGTTGGTCGGCCTCATGGCGCAACGCTTGGTGCGCACGCTGTGTAAGCACTGCAAGCAGCCCTATGAGGCGAGCCGCTACGAAAAGGAGCAACTTGGGGTTGAGGACGTCAGCGCACCGCTCACGCTCTACCGTGCTGAAGGCTGCCCCCAGTGCCGCCACACCGGTTACGCCGGCCGCAGCGGCATCCATGAGCTGATCGAGGTGGACAAAAAGCTCGAAGAAATGATTCACGACGGGGCTAGCGAACAGCAGCTTGAATCCTACGCCCGCACGCGCACGCCCGGCATCCTGCAAAGCGGCCGCAACAAGGTTTTGCTCGGCCTCACCACGCTGCGCGAAGTGCTGCGCGTGACGATTGAGGATTGAAAAAACCGTGAGACGTAAGACGTGGGATGTGGGACGCAGTTGCGCCGCAGTTGCGGGTGCTAGCGGCAGGCTGGTGTGCGCAGAACCTGCGTCGACATCCCACGCACCACGTCCCACATCCCACGGCAGTTAAAAATGCCCGCCTACGAATACAGCGCGTTTACGGCGAGCGGCGCCAGCGAAAAAGGGCTGATCGAGGCCGAGAGCCCGCGCCTTGCGCGCCAGCTGCTGCGCGAGCGCAATCTCACGCCAAGCGCTCTGAAGGAAGTTGCCAGCCACGCCAACTCTGGTACAGCGCAAAAGCAGAGCAGCTTCAGCCTCAAGCGGCAGAGTGGCACGCTCTCCGGTGCTGAGCTCTCACTCTTTACCCGCCAGCTCGCCACGCTAGGGCGCTCCGGCCTGCCCTTGGACGAAGCGCTCACCGCCGTCAGCCAGCAGAGCGAAGAGGCGAAAACCCAGCGCATTGCGCTGGCGATTCGTGCACGGGTGACCGAGGGCGAGAGCCTCGCCACCGCGCTCACCCAATTCCCCAATGCCTTCCCCGTGCTCTACCGCGCGACCGTCGATGCGGGTGAGCAGGCGGGCAAGTTGGACTACGTCTTGGAACGCTTGGCGGATTACGTCGAGCGCCAGCAAGAGATGGCCGGCAAGGTCAAGCAGGCCGCCATCTACCCCATCGTGATGCTCGTCGTCGCCTTCGGCGTGGTCATGGGTATGATGGCCTACGTGGTGCCCAACGTGGTCTCGGTGTTCGAGAGCATTGAGGCGGAGCTGCCTTTACTCACGCGCGGCTTGATCGCCACCTCCGACTTTCTGCGTGATTACTGGTGGGCACTGTTCGGCAGCATCGCGCTGCTGGTGATTTGGTTCCAACGTAAATTGCGCAACGACGAAGCCTTCCGCCGCGCCGTGCACCTGCGTCTCTTGAGTGCGCCGGTGGTCGGCCGCATCGCGAGAGCCGCCAATGCGGGCCGTTTTATGCGCACGCTGG
>CAZHTI010000009.1:38427-42366 GCA_964535755.1 uncultured Salinisphaerales bacterium
GTGGTCGGCCGCATCGCGAGAGCCGCCAATGCGGGCCGTTTTATGCGCACGCTGGGCATCCTGTTTGGCTCCGGCGTACCGATTCTGGAGGCCATGCGCATCGGCACCCAAGTGGTCGAGAACCTGCCCATGCGCGAGGCAATCGAAGAAGCCGCCAAGCGCGTGCGCGAGGGTGCAGGGGTCGGCAAAAGCTTGGCGGCCAGCCGCATCTTTCCGCCCATCGTCGTGCACTTGATTAGCTCGGGCGAAGTCTCCGGCAAGCTCGACGAAATGCTGCTGCGCGCCGCCGACAATCAAGAGCGCGAAGTCGAAACCCGCATCGGCGTGCTGATGAAACTCATGGAGCCGGTGATGACCGTGGTCATGGGCGGCATCGTTTTGATCATCGTGCTCGCCATTTTGCTGCCGATCTTTAACCTCAACACCTTGGTGCAATAAACCCTATGCGCGCAACCCTGAGCCTCCTCGCCGCAGCCTTGGTGTTTACCACCCCCAGCTTTGCCGCCGACGCTGCCTGCACCGCGAGCGCTGCGGAGATCGCAGCCCTCAAAGCCCGCGTGCTGGAGCTGGAAGCACAGCTTGCGGGACGGACCGAGTCTGCTGCGGGCGCGGCGAATGCAACGCCGGCCACCTCGGGTAAAGCGCCGCCATCCAATAGCGCGACCGCCGAGGCGCAGTACGCGGTGGCAGCACCGACAGCCGCAGCCATCAACCAAGTCACCCGCAAAGTCGTGGTGGTCGAAGAAGAAGCCCACAGCCGCACCGGTTGCTCGCTAGGCCTGTTTAAAGGTGTGCCCTACGGCAAGTGGCGCGAGCCGTTTAACTGGGACTCGCTCGACACCGGCATGAGCGCTGCGGAGGTCGAGAACCTACTAGGTGTCGAGCACTACAACATCGGCAGCAGCAAGCGCATGGTTTGGCAATACGGCAAGTGCGGCTCACAAATCCAGGGCGAAGTGCTGATTGAAGATGGCAAACTGCTGGATTGGCGCAAGCCGAGTTTTTAACGCTCGACGGGACCGTTGATACAGCGCAGCACCTACAACACCTGCCGCCCGGCAAATGCGTGGGCGATGGTGCCGCCGTCCACATACTCCAGCTCCCCACCCATGGGCACGCCGTGGGCGATGCGGGTGACTTTCAAGCTCCGCTTCTTTGCCATCTGGGCGATGTAGTAAGCAGTGGCTTCGCCTTCCACCGTCGGGTTGGTGGCGACGATCAGTTCGGTCACGTCCCCCGCATCGAGAATGCTGGCAAGCAGCGGCAGGCCCAGTTCGTCCGGCCCTATGCCATCCAAGGGCGAGAGCTTGCCCATGAGCACAAAGTAGCGGCCTCTAAAGTGCGTGCCGGCGTCAATTGCGAGCAAATCTGCGGGGGACTCCACCACGCAGAGTTGGCCGCTTTCCATGCGCGCCGCTGAGCAAAACTTGCAGTGATCCGGCTCGCAGAACATGCGGGTGCGCGGGCACTGGCTGATGCCATCTAGGGCTTCCTCGACCGCGTCGGCGAGCGCGCTTGCGCCGTCACGATCCCTAAGCAGCAGATGCAGCGCCATGCGCTGCGCGCTCTTAGGGCCGACGGTCGGCAAGCGGCGCAGCGCTTCAACCAAGCGGCCAAACTTTGGGGAGTAAGTCGCCATAAGGCATCCGCACGCCGCTCAAGCACCAACCCAGCGGCGAGCGCGATTTGCCTAGAACAGGTTGTTGAGATTCATGCCGGGGGGCAGCGGCATGCCGGCAGTGGCGGCACCCATCTTGCTGGAGCTAGCAGCCTCAATCTTCTGCGCCGCATCGTTGATGGCGGCGGCGATCAGGTCTTCTAAAAACTCTTTGTCTTCGGTCAGCGCGTCGGGGCTGATCTCCACCCGCTTGGCTTGGTGCTTACCGGTCAGCGTCACCTTCACCATGCCCGCGCCGGACTCGCCCACCACTTCCATGCGGGCGATTTCGTCCTGCAAGCGCTTGACGTTTTCTTGCATTTTTTGCGCTTGCGCGAGGATTTGCTGCATCGGGCCTTTCATGGGCGGGATAGTCCGGTTGTCTGGTTCAAATGGGGGCACACATTGTAGAGGTCGCTACAGCACTTTGATGGAGCCGGGCCGCAACACCGCGCCGAAATGCTCGGCAAAGGCCTGCACGCTGGCGTCTTGGATGATGGACTGTTGCGCCTGCTTGAGCTTGGCGGCTTGGGCGGCGGCAAACTGCGCTGCGGGGGTATCCAGAGCGCCAATGCCGGTGTCGATTTGTAGTTGCACGGGCTTGCCGATTTGCTCGGCAAGTGCGGCTTGTAGCGCGTTGCGGTGATTCTCCGTCAGCAGGTGCTTGGCCTTGACGTCCAGCGTCAGCTTGACCAGCTCAGCCTCCAGCCCAGCCCAGAGGCAGTTCATCGCCAATTGCTTGACCAAACCGCTGAGCCCAAGTGCCTCTAGGCGCACCTGCCAAGGCGCGTCATCCGCTACAGGTCGAACCAGCGGGATAACCGGCGCAGGCGGTGGAGCAGCTTCAATGGATTCGTCCGACGTGGGCGGCGTCTGAGCAGGCGCTGGCTCGCTCGGCGATGCTTGGGCCGCCTGCGGCTTGGGCATCGCACCAGCCTGATTCTGCGGTGCGGGTGAAGTCGCCAGTGCCCGCGCGCCGCTGGGCGCTGGCGCAGAGGCTGCGCCAGTCCGCGCGGAGGCGGCGACAGCACCAGCACTCGCGTTCGCCACTTGCCGCGCGGGTGGCGGCGGCTCCGGCGTGTCGAGCTTGAAGGCCAACATGCGCAGCACGGTCATCTCAAAACCCAAACGTGGCTCGGGTGCCCAGGCCAGATCGCGGCGGCCCAGAACGGCCATTTGATAGAACAGCTGCAAGTCCTCAGCGGCGAACTTCGGTAGCAGCGCGAGGACTTCTGCATCATCGTCATCGGACTGCGCCTTGGGCAGCAATTGCAGCAGCGCGATGCGTTGCAGCGCACCCGCGAGCGCACTCAGCAGGCTGGCGTAGTCCGGCGCTTGTCCTTCCAGCAGCCCAAGGCCAGCCGTGAGTGCGTCGCGATCAAGTGCCGCTAGTGCCTCCAACAATTGATACAGCACGCGGCGGCCCGAGGTCCCCAGCATTTCTTCCACCGGTGCCCGCAGCAGGCTGCCGCCACCGGCAAAGGCGATGGCTTGGTCGGTGAGTGAGAGCGCGTCGCGCATGGAGCCGTCCGCCGCGCGCGCCAACTCATGGATGGCTCCCGCTTCGTAGGCCTGGCCTTCCGCGTCCAGCACCTTCATCACCTGTGCGCGCAAAACCGCTTGCGGTAAGCGCTTGAGATTGAACTGCAAGCAGCGCGAGAGCACCGTCACCAAGAGCTTTTGTGGGTCAGTGGTCGCCAAAATGAACTTCACATACGGCGGCGGCTCCTCCAGCGTCTTCAACAGCGCGTTGAAGGCCGGCTTAGAGAGCATGTGCACTTCGTCGATCAGATAAACCTTGTAGCGGCCGCGCGCGGGCGAATAGGCCGCGTTCTCAATGAGCACCCGCACCTCGTCGACCCCGTTATTGCTGGCAGCGTCGATCTCGATCATGTCGACGAAGCGGCCTTGGTCTAACTCCTTGCAAGCACCGCAAACGCCGCAAGGGTTTGCGCTCACGCCGGTTTCGCAGTTCAGCCCCTTACCGATGATGCGCGCCAGCGTGGTCTTACCCACACCACGAGTGCCGGTCAGCAAGATCGCGGGGTGCAGGCGGTCATGATCGAGCGCGTGGGCGAGTGCTTTGACCACATGGCCTTGGCCCATCACGTCTTCAAAGCGACGCGGACGATACTTGCGGGCAAGGGCGAGATAGCTCATGGGCGGCGACGTAGAGGGCGGGTAGAGAGCGGGCATGGTAGACGCTCGCAGGCTGGCTGGGCAGACCGCGCATACATAGGCGCGAGGCACGCGCAAAACCAGCGGCGAGGCCCGCGCGGACT
>CAZHTI010000010.1:0-4546 GCA_964535755.1 uncultured Salinisphaerales bacterium
CCGCGAGCGAGATCGGCGGGCAGTTCAACTTAGCCAAGCGCATCCCCGGCAAGGAGGAGTTTTACGAGACGCTGCGCTACTACGGCCACCGCCTCGCGGACACCAAGGTGGCAGTCAAGCTCAACACGCGGGTGACGGCGGAGGAGCTCATCGCCGCAAAGTTTGACGACGTGGTGCTGGCAACCGGTGTGACGCCGCGCCAGCTCAAGCTGCCAGGCCAAGCCGAGGGCGAGGCTAGGGGCCAAGTGCTGAGCTATATCGACGTGCTCAAAGGTGCTCAGGTAGGCGAGCGCGTTGCCGTCATCGGTGCGGGGGGCATTGGCTTTGACGTCGCCGAGTTTCTCGTCCACAGCGGCGAGTCACCGACGCTCAACCTCAAGGAATGGCTGGCCGAGTGGGGCGTGGCGGACCCAGAAACCGCGCGTGGCGGCGTCACCAAACCGCATGTCACGCCGCCGGCGCGCGAGGTCACGCTGTTGCAGCGCAAGGCCGGTAGCCTCGGAAAGGGCTTGGGCAAAACCACCGGCTGGATTCACCGCGCCGCGCTGCAAAAGAAGAAAGTGCAGATGCTGGGTGGGGTGAACTACGAAGGCGTGAGCCCGGCTGGGCTGGAAATCAGCTTCGGCGAGAAGCGTGAAAAACCCACGCTGATTGCCGCCGACAGCATCATCATCTGTGCGGGCCAAGAGCCGCTGCGGGAGCTGGAGGCTCCGCTCGCCGCTGCCGGTGTCGCCGTGCACCGGATTGGTGGGGCGGATGTCGCCGCCGAGTTAGACGCCAAGCGCGCGATTAACCAAGGCACGCGCTTGGCTTTGCGGCTGTGAGAGGTGGGATGTGGGAGGTTGGAGGTTGGACGCGGGACGCAAAGGCTACTTCCCTCTCCCGCCTGCGGGAGAGGGTGCCCCGATAGGGGCGGGAGAGGGGGCGGGAAAGTAGGCCCCACGTCCCACGCCCCACGCCCCACGTCCTAAGCCACCCGACGACGCAGGCCGAGCAGGGCCAGCGCGGCCATCAAGCCCAAGCCCATCGAGCCGCCACCACCGCCGCCACTGCTGCTGGGCGCGACTGCGGGGGTGCCGCTGCTGGGCTGGCTGACTGAGCTAGGTTCTGGGGTCGGGGCCGGAGTGGTGGCGACCGGTACCGCTCGGCTGCTTTGGTATTTGCCGTTCAAGCTCATCGTGCCGCTGTTGTCGGGGTCAAGGTGGGCTTTGAGCTGGCCGTCGGCGTCGGCATTGGCTACCCAAGCCGCCTCTAAGCGCGCGTAGTAGTCGCGGCCATTCGGGTTGGCGCAGGAGGCTTCACCGCCGCTCAGGATGCCGACCAATTGGCGGCTCTCGTTGTAGAGCGCGGCACCGGAGCTGCCTGCTTCCGTCACACCCTGCGACCAGCGCACCGCCCAAGTCTGCACCACAACACCGTTGATGCTGACCTGACTGCGAATGGCTTGGTTGTTAAACAGACTGACGCGCTTCTCATGGCCTTGCGGGTGGTGGAAGCTCGCGCCGGATTGCGGCGCGCTGCCATTGGCATTCCAGCCCGCGTAGTAGACGTTCCAGCTCGGGTCGGGGTTGCGCAGCATCTCCAGCAGGGTGAAGTCGCTACCCGCGTCGCGTGCCAACACGCGCGAGCCCACCACGTTCTGGCTCAGATTGCCGTTAGGCGCCGCACCACAGCTGCTGGTTTGGTAGTTCCAATAGCTGATGACGGAGCTGGCGTTCTCAGCAGCGCGGCAGTGGTCGGCAGTCAGCAGCAGCGGGCGGTTGTCGCCCCTAGTGTTGTTGACCAACTGGCCGGAGCACAAGTAGCTGTTGGAGATGGTCAGCATCGCAGCAGCGCGGCGCTGATCCGGGAAGCCGTCACCCTGAGGGCAGACTGCGTCGATGTTGCAGCTACCACTCTTTGCGGAGGTGTCGCCCATCTTGGCAAAGCTCAAAAAGCCGTGGTTGACGGCCTGCAACTTGAGCCCCACCGAGTGCTTCATCGCCTCGGCCACCCGCAACTCCAGCACTAAGTTGTCGTCCGGGATGAGGGCAGTCCAGAGCTTACCCTCAGGGGATTCGTTGGCGTGGGTGTAGGGGCCTTGCAGCTGCTCGCCGCGCAGGTCGTAGAGCCAGAGTTCCGCGCCCTCGGGCAGCGAGAACTCGGCAAACTCCAGCGCCAAGGTCTTCGCCCCAATCGACGCCACCTGCAAGCGCCAACGGGCGATGCCCGGCTCGGGTGAGTCCCAAACACCATCGGCCAAAGTCAGCGGCATAGGGGCTGCGACGGCATAGCGCATGCGCTCGGATTTCTCTTGCTGGGCGGCGACGAGTTGCTTCTCCACCAGCGCAGCGGGCGCGATGTGCAAAGGCAGGCCTTGCAGGGCCTGCGGCGTTGGCGCTGGGCGGTAGGCTGCGTGGCTGCTGAGGCTAGCAAGACCGAGTGCCAAAGCGGCCAGTACGCGAGAAGGGGAAACGTTGAGGTGAAACATGGTGGGTAACTCCGCATTGCTCGCCGGTGAGGGCGGGTGAAAAAGTGCGGAACCACCTCGGCTGCGTTTTGCGCCTTGGGTGTGGTGCTGAAGAGCCGTGCCTTGCAGTCACCAGCCGTCTGGCGGTTCCTGAGGCATACAACGGCGGGCCTGACAAACCCTGAAGGGAAAAGGCGCGAAAAAGCCGACGAACGGTAGGGTTATGTGAAATTGTCAGGCACAGGAATTGCCAAACGCCAAAAAAATGCCCCGCTCGTAGGCGGGGCCTCGCTTGCCGCGGCGCGTGCTTATTGCGCCAGCAAGCGGTCGATCTCGGCTAAGTCGGCTTCGTTCAAGCGGCCCGCAGAGAGCTTTAACGAAATGATGGAAATCAAATAGTTATAGCGTGCGGATGCGTAATTGCGCTCGGCATTGCTGACTTCACGCTGGGCATTGAGGACGTCAATGCTGGTACGCGCACCGACTTGCAAGCCGACTTGGCTGGCCTCAAGTGCAGTTTTCGCGGACTTCACGGCGGCCTCAAACGCCTTCACGCGGCTGATGCCGGCCATCACGTTTTGGTAGGCGTCACCCGTTTGACGCTCGACCAAACGGCTGGTGCTCTCAAACTCGCGCACGCGCTGCTCGTAGGTCGCTACCGCACTCTTGACTCCGGACTCAATGACGCCGCCGTTGTAGATCGGGATGCGGGCGATCAGGCCAATCTCGGTGCCATCTGACTTAGTCGGCGAGCTGACGCCATTGGATTCAAAGTCGCCATCGGAGCGGCGGTAGCCGCCCTCCAAGCTCACCGTCGGCAGGTGCTTGGCGCGGGCGATTTTGATGTCGTCCTCAGCAATCGCTGCGGTCAGGCGGCTCGCCAGCAGTTGTAGGTTGTTGCTCTTGGCGGCCTCTACCCAAGTGCTGGGGTCTTGTGGATCCGGCCCACCCAGCGGGAAGCTCGGAGCCACCGGCTGCACCGTATTGCTGACGCTACCGGTGATCTCCGCCAGAGCACGCTCAGCGCTGGAGAGCTGCAAGGCGGCGTCGATCTTCTGCGCCTCGGTCAAATCAAAGCGCGCTTGCGCTTCTTGCACGTCGGTGATGGCCGATAAGCCCACTTGGAAGCGCTGCTGGCTCTGGTCCAACTGGCGGGCAACGGCTTGGTTCTCCGCCCCTGCAAAGGTCACGAAGTCGCGCGCGGCCAGCACATTGAAGTAGGCCTGCGTCACCCGCAGTAGCAGTTGTTGCTGCGCGCCACGGTAGGCGGTCTCGGCCAGTGCAATCTGGTTATCGGCCTGCTTGAGCCGCTTCAAAGCCTCCCAATTAAACACGGCTTGGGTGGCGCTGAGCGCCAGATTGATGTCGTCCGACCCCTGATCCTGAGTGATCGTCACCGGCATCGGCGAGCCGAAGCGGCTGGTCGAGTAGGTGCTGCTGGAGTCCTGCATGACGTAGCTTGCCTGTGCGCCGACCTGCGGCAAGAAAGCAGAGAAGGCCGCCGGTTTGGCTTGCAGGGCGGCGTCGCGCTGGAAGCTCGCGGCCTGAAGAGTTTTGTCATTCGTGACGGCGCGCTGGTAGAGGTCGAGCAAAGCACCCGCTTGGGCGTTGGAGGCCAACAACACACTGGCAGCGGCGAGGGCGAGGCGAGTAAGGCGCATGGGCTTGTTCTAGTAAGTGAGCGGGTTTTGCAGCGCAGGGCTGAGCAGTAAGGGCAAGCTAGAGCAACTTAGTAACGGGCGAGGCTGGGGTCGATGTCCAGCGCGTAGGCATCAATACCGCCATCGACACTGTAAGTTTCTGCAAAACCCTGGCGGTCTAAAAACAAAGCACCGGATTGGCTGCGCATGCCGTGGTGGCACAGCACGGCAATGGGTTTATCGGTCGGCAGCTCAGTAAAACGCTGCGGCAATTCGTGCAGCGGGATGTGCATCGCTCCGGGCAGCGCCACGACCGCGAGTTCGTCGTCGGTGCGCACGTCCAGCACATGCCAAGCGTCAGCATCCATTTGGGCTTTGAGTTCAGCAGGGGAGATGCGAAGCATGGTGGCAGGCAGTGTGGGGCAGGTGGCAGCGCCGCTTAAGCGCGGGCTCAAGG
>CAZHTI010000010.1:4646-40487 GCA_964535755.1 uncultured Salinisphaerales bacterium
CACTGACCGCTGCAACTTCCGTTGCACCTATTGTCTGCCCGAGCATCCGGTCTGGTTGGCAAAAGAAACCCTGCTGACCGACGCCGAACGCTTCCGCCTCGTGCGGCTGATGGTCACTGGCCTAGGGATCACCGAGCTTAGGCTCACCGGCGGCGAGCCGCTGCTGCGGCGTGATCTCGAAGCGCGCACGGCGGAGCTGAATGTGCTGCGTGACGGCGGCTTGTCCCGCATCGCCCTCACCAGCAACGGCTATGGGCTGGCGGCAAGGGCGCTGGCGATCAAGCAGGCTGGGGTGGATAGCATCAACGTCAGCCTTGATGCTGTGACGGCGGCAGGTTTTGCCCGCCTCACCGGCAGCAAATACGCGGTTGCTGCGGTGCAGGCAGGGGTCATCGCCGCCCAGCAAGCGGGCTTAGCGCCCAAACTCAATGCCGTCATCCTGCGCGGGCAAAACGAGGACGAGATCCTCCCACTCGCGCATTGGGCTGCTGAGCAGCAGGTGCCCTTGCGCCTCATCGAGTTCATGCCGCTGGATGGCAGCGCCCACTGGCAGCACGGCAAGGTAGTCACCGAAGCAGAAATGCTGCGGCGCTTGGCCGAGCAATTCGCCATCGTCCCAGAGCCAGAAACCAGCGAACCCGCGCGCTACTACCAGCTCACCTCGGAGCGCGGTTCCAGCCTGCGGCTCGGCATCATCTCCACCATCAGCCGTCCGTTTTGCACCCGCTGCGACCGCCTACGCCTGACCGCCGACGGCCAGCTCTACACCTGCCTGTTCAGCGCCCAAGGGCTGGATTTGCGCAGCCTGCTGCGTGAGGGTGCGGACGATGCTGCCTTGAGTGCTGCAATCCAGCGCGCGGTGTTTCATAAGCAAGCAGGCTATGCCGCCACCGGCTATGTCGAGCGCCCCATCACCATGCATGGGCTCGGCGGCTAAACCGAGCAAGCAGTCCGTTGGACTGATTGCTCGGTTTAGCCAATGCCACGAGCCTTGGGCCTGCAAACAATGCAACCTAAACTGCGCGCCCCTTAGTCACGCAATGCCGCTGAAGCCATGAACATCACCATCCAATTCAACGGCCTGTTGCGTAGCCTTGCCGGTGGCAAATCCACGGAGTTGGGGCTGGGCGACTTCGCCTCCGTCGGCGATGCGCTGGCGGCAATCGCATCCGCTTACCCAAACATGGCGGAGCATCTACAAGCGACGGCCTGCGCCATTGGCGATGCGCTGGTGCACCGCGACGAGGCCTTGTTTGACGGTGCCGAGTTGGTGCTGCTGCCGCCGGTGAGTGGCGGGTGAGCGGCAATGAATACTGAAAGACCCTCAGCCGCCGTCACCGTTACCGAGCAAGCCCTAGAGGGCGCCATCCTCGCCCAGCTGTTGGCAGAAACCGCTGACCCCAATTGCGGCGCATTGGTGGTGTTTGGCGGCACGGTGCGCCTAGACGAGCGCGTGGTGGCGATCGACTACAGCGCCTACGCACCATTGGCGGTAACGACGCTGCTGGCGCTGGAGCAAGAAACCATGCAGGCCTTCCCGGATGTGCGCCGCTTGCGCATCATCCATCGCACCGGCTTGCTGGCGGTGGGTGAGTTATCGGTGTTGATGGTCTTGCGCTCTGGCCACCGCAAGCAGGGTTTTGCTGCGGCAGCGTGGGCGATGGACCAGCTCAAAGCCCGCGTGCCGGTGTGGAAGCAAGAGCACTACCAAGACGGCAGCAAGGAGTTCTTGCCGGGGCAGTCTTTGCTGCCCTGAGGCCCGCTCGCACCGCAAAGGTGCTTGAGCAGGCTAACGCGCCGCACTGCAATGGTGCGACCGCCCGAAGCGGTTTCGTAAGTATCGGACATTAATAAGGTTATCTGCCTTGGCACGGCCTGTGCTTTAAGCCAAGAGCCTTCAACGACGAAGGCTTTATGCGGTCAACGACGCCCGCGCCCTGTGCCCTCGTGCACTTGCTGTTCTTCTCTTGAGGAGCCGTCGTTATGTCTCAGTCTTTACCCGCCTTCAGCGCTGCCGTCGCCGCCAAAGCCACGCGCATCCAACTGTTTAGCTTCAGCACGCCGCAGATGCGTGCCTTCCACATGACGTGGATGGCCTTCTTCGTCTGCTTCTTCGCCTGGTTTGCCTGCGCGCCTTTGATGCCGGTCATTAAAGGGGAGTTTGGGCTCACGAAGGACCAAATCGCCAACATCAACATCGCAGCGGTCGCCGTGACGATCTTGGTGCGGCTGATCATCGGCCCTTTGTGTGACCGCATCGGCCCGCGCAAGGCCTACACCGCCCTGCTGGCCTTGGGTGCAATTCCGGTGCTCGGGGTGTCCATGGCGCAGAGCTATGAAGCCTTCTTGTTCTTCCGCCTCTGCATCGGTGCGATTGGTGCGAGCTTCGTCATCACCCAGTACCACACCAGCGTGATGTTCGCGCCCAATGTGGTCGGCACCGCGAACGCTGCGGCCGCCGGTTGGGGCAACGCCGGCGGCGGTGCGACGCAAGCCCTGATGCCCTTGATTCTGATCGCCGTGGTGAGCCTAGGGGTGGATTCCGCATTCGGCTGGCGCGCAGCGCTGCTGGTGCCGGGCGTGCTGATGCTGATCATGGCGGTGGCGTACTGGAAGTTCACCCAAGACAGCCCCGCCGGTAACTTCTCTGAGCTGCGCGCTCAAGGGGTTGAAGTCGAAGGCAGCAAGAAGGGCGGCTGGGAGGTGTTCAAAACCGCTTGTGGCAACTACCGCGTGTGGATGCTGTTCGTCACTTACGCCGCCTGCTTCGGGGTGGAGATTTTCATCCATAACGTTGCGGCGACTTACTACGTCGACACCTTCAGCTTGAGCCTCAAGCAAGCTGGCTTGGCCGCCGGCAGCTTCGGTTTGCTCGCACTGTTCGCCCGCGCTTTGGGCGGCATGGCGAGTGATCGCATCGCCAAGACCAAGGGTCTCGATGGCCGCAGCTTGTTGCTGTTCGCGCTGATTATTGGCGAGGGCTTGGGCCTGCTCTGGTGGGCGCAAATGGACACCGTGGGCTTAGCCGTTGTCGCCATGCTGTTCTTCGGGCTCTGCACGCACATGGCTTGCGGTGCCACCTACGCGCTGGTGCCCTTTATTGATCGCAAAGCGCTGGGCGGTGTCGCCGGCATCATCGGAGCAGGTGGCAACGTCGGCGCAGTCGCCGCAGGCTTTTTGATGAAGGGCACGGGTGACTTGCGCACCACGCTGCTCTACCTCGGCGGCTTCGTCACCTTGAGTGCGGTCTGCGCCGTCGCCGTGCGCTTCTCAGCGGAACACAAAGCCGCTGAGCAGAAGCTCTATGAGCAGGCCGTCGCTGATCGCGCAGCGCTCGCTTAAGCCTAAAAGCCCTGTCCTTCCAGCTCCCAGCGCGCTAGCCCTGCGCAGCGCAGCCGCCAAAACCAAAAACTGCCATGTCTACCCAAAAAATCGTCGTCATCGGCCACGGAATGGTCGCGCAAAAATTTCTGGAGGAGTTGCACGGCGTAGTGCCGGATGCTGCCGTCACCGTGCTCTGTGAGGAGCCGCGCCCAGCCTACGACCGCGTACATCTCTCTGAGTTTTTTGCCGGCAAAACCGCCGAGGACTTGAGCCTGACGCCGCCCAGCTTCTTTGCGGACACGGGGTTTAGCTTGCGCCTCAATGCCAAGGCGATTGGCATTGATCGCGCTGCCAAAACGGTGATGACCGCCTGCGGCACCCAACATGCCTACGACCTGCTAGTGCTGGCCACCGGCAGCTATCCGTTTGTGCCGCCGCTGCCCGGCAAAGAGCGCGACGGCTGCTTGGTCTACCGCACGATTGAAGACCTTGAAGCCATGCAGCACTGGGGCAGCAAGAGCCGCTCTGGCGTCGTGGTGGGCGGTGGTCTGTTGGGGCTGGAATGTGCCAAGGCACTCAAGGACATGGGCTTGCAGACGCATGTGGTGGAGTTCGCCCCGCGCTTGATGGCCGTGCAGGTGGACGAAGGCGGCGGCAAGGTGCTGCGCCGCAAAATCGAAGACTTGGGCGTCGCGGTGCACACGCAAAAAAACACCCAGCGGATCGAAGACGGCGCTGAAGCCCGTCACCGCATGGTGTTTGCCGATGGCAGCGCGCTGGAGGCCGACATGATCGTGTTCAGTGCTGGCATCCGCCCGCGCGATGAACTGGCGAAGCTGGCCGGCCTCGCGATGGGCGAGCGCGGCGGCATCGCCATCGACAACCGCTGCCAGACCAGCGACCCAAGCGTGTACGCGATTGGCGAATGCGCGCTCTGGGGCGGCAAGATTTTTGGCCTAGTCGCCCCTGGCTACGAGATGGCCAGAGTGGTGGCGAGCCAGATTGCGGTGGCGCTTGAGGCCGACGTCCCACATCCCACGCCCCACGAGTTCTTGGGCGCAGATATGTCCACCAAGCTCAAACTCATGGGGGTAGATGTAGCGAGCTTGGGCGATGCCCACGCGGCCACAGCCGGTGCCAAGAGCTTTGTCTACACCGACGAGCGCAAGCAGATTTACAAGAAAATCGTCACCACCGAATGCGGCGGCTATTTGCTCGGTGCGGTGCTGGTCGGGGCTGCGGAGGAATACGGCACGCTGCTGCAGTTGATGCTCAACCAGATGAAGCTGCCGCCTGACCCTGAGTTCCTGATTCTGCCCTCTAGCGACGGCAAAGCGCCGGCCGGTTTGGGCGTCGATGCACTGCCCGATACCGCGCAAATCTGCTCCTGCAATAACGTCAGCAAGGCGCAGATTTGCGCCGCAGTCACGGCAGGCTGCACGACCGTCGGTGCGCTAAAAAAGTGCACCAAGGCCGGCAGCAGTTGCGGCGGCTGTACCGCACTCGCCACCCAGGTGATGAAGGCGGAGATGAAGCGTCAGGGGCTGTCGGTCAACAACCACCTCTGCGAGCACTTCCCCTACACCCGCCAAGAGATTTACCACTTGATCCGTGTCGGCCAGATCAAGACCTTTGAACACCTATTGGAATCACACGGCAAGGGCCTAGGTTGCGACATTTGTAAGCCGGTGGCGGCGAGTGCGCTGGCAAGCTGCTGGAACGAGTTCGTGCTGAAGAAGGAGCACGCGGGCTTGCAGGACTCCAACGACTACTTCCTCGCCAACATCCAGAAGGACGGCACGTACTCGATTGTCCCGCGCATCGCCGCCGGCGAAATCACGCCGGAGAAGCTGATCGTCATCGGCCAAGTGGCGCAGAAGTACAAGCTCTACACCAAGATCACCGGCGGCCAGCGCATCGACCTTTTCGGCGCGCAGAGCTTTGAACTGCCGCTGATTTGGAAGGAGCTGACGGACGCCGGTTTTGAGTCCGGCCACGCCTATGGCAAGAGCCTGCGCACGGTGAAGAGCTGCGTCGGCAGCACCTGGTGCCGCTACGGCGTGCAGGATTCCGTCAAGCTCGCGCTCGATTTGGAGAACCGCTACAAGGGCCTGCGTAGCCCGCACAAAATCAAGTTTGGTGTTTCTGGCTGTACGCGGGAATGCGCTGAGGCGCAGAGCAAAGATGTGGGGGTGATCGCCACGGAAAAAGGCTGGAATCTTTACGTCTGCGGCAACGGCGGCATGAAGCCGCGCCATGCAGAATTGCTGGCCGGCGATCTCGATACCGAGACGCTGATCCGCTATGTCGACCGCTTCCTGATGTTCTATGTGCGTACCGCGGACCGCCTGCAACGCACCAGCACCTGGCGCGACAACCTCGAAGGTGGCTTGGACTATCTGAAAGCCGTCGTCATTGACGACTCCCTCGCCCTCGGTGCGACGCTGGAGGCGGAGATGAACTACGTCGTCGGCACTTACGAGTGCGAGTGGAAGAAAGCCATCAACGACCCCGTCACGCTGGAGCGCTTCAAGCCCTTCGTCAATGACAGCGCGCCCGATGAGAACGTGGTGTTCGTTGAAGAGCGCGGGCAAATCCGCCCCGCGCGTGCCGACGAAAAACCCAGCTTTAAGGGCATCGCGATTGCGCAATCGCTGAGCTGATGTAAGCACCCCAAGCCATATCCACCGACCCCCGAGACCGCACCATGGACGGCAACCTCCTCACCGACGCGAGCTGGCACTCTGTCTGCAAGCTGGAACAAATTCTGCCAAACACCGGCGTCGCAGCTAGGCTCAAAGGCGCGCAAATCGCGCTCTTCCGCTTGGCCGATGACCGCGTGTTTGCCATCAGCAATTACGACCCCAACAGCGCTGCCGCCGTGCTCTCGCGCGGCATTATCGGCAGCATCGGCGAGCGCATCGTCGTTGCCAGCCCCATCTACAAGCAGCACTTTGATCTGGCGACTGGGGAGTGCCTAGAAGCCCCTGAGTGCTCAATCCCTGCCTATCCCGTTCGGGTGCAGGACGGCAATGTCGAAGTGGCAGGCTAGTCGCCCCGCAATGCCCGCCGACGCAACCACCGCGCACCACCCCGTGCCCGGCGCTGCCAGCAAGCCGCGCTTGGTGGTGATTGGCAACGGCATGGCGGCAGTGCGCACGCTGGAGGAGTTGCTGCACGACGCGCCCGACGCCTACCAAATCACCGTGTTCGGGGCCGAGCCGCACGGTAACTACAACCGCATCCTGCTCTCGCCAGTGCTCGCTGGTGAGAAGCAGTTTGAGGACATCATCACCCACCCGAAGTCTTGGTACGCCGAGCGCGGCATCACGCTGCACTGCGGCGACCCAGTAGTTGCCATAGACCGCAAGCGCCGCACGGTGGAGTCGGCCAGCGGCTTGCGCCTGCCTTACGACCGCCTGCTGCTTGCCACCGGCAGCAAGCCCTTCGTGCCGCCGATGCCCGGCACGGCGCTGCCCGGCGTGGTCGCCTTTAGGGATATTGGCGATGTCGACGCCATGTTGCTGGCCGCCAAACAGGGTCGCCATGCCGTGGTGATTGGCGGTGGCCTGCTTGGGCTGGAAGCGGCAAATGGCCTGCTTCGGCAGGGCTTAGAAGTGACCGTCGTGCACGTCTCCAACGTGCTGATGGAGCGCCAACTCGACGCCCCGGCGGCCAGCCTGCTGCAAGCCGCGTTAGAGCGCCGCGGCCTGCGCTTCTTGATGGCGGCTAAAACCACCGCACTGTTGGGCGAAGGCCGCGTGCAGGCGGTTGCCTTTGCCGATGGCAGCAGCGTGCCTGCCGACTTGGTGGTGATGGCCGCCGGTGTGCGCCCGAATATTGCGCTGGCAGAAGCTGCTGGCCTGCACTGCGAGCGCGCCATCGTCGTCGATGACACCTTGCAGACGCTCTCGGACCCGCGCATCTACGCCGTTGGCGAATGTGTGCAGCACCGCAAGGCCACCTTTGGGCTAGTCGCCCCCGTATGGGAGCAGGCACGCGTCTGCGCCGCCCACCTAGCCGGATTCGGCCACGCGCGCTACCGCCAGCAAGCCACTGCCACCAAGCTGAAAGTGACCGGCCTTGATCTCTACTCCGCTGGCGATTTCATCGGCGGCGAAGGCACGGAAGATGTGTTGTACAAAGACCCCAAGCGCGGTGTGTACAAGCGCTTGGTGCTGCGCGGTGACCAACTCGTCGGTGCCGTGCTGTATGGCGATGTCAAAGATGGGCCTTGGTACTTTGAATTGATCCAGAGTCGGCGCAGCGTCGCCGCCTGGCGCAGCAAACTGGTGTTTGGCCGCAGCTTTTGCATCCCTGAGCCGGTGGCCGCATGAAGCCGATTGCATCGACCTGCCCCTATTGCGGCACAGGCTGCGGCGTAGTTGCTGCGCCCAATGCGCAGGGCGTGGTCGAGGTCACTGGCGACGCCCTCCACCCCGCGAACTTCGGCAAGCTCTGCGTCAAAGGCTCCGCATTGGGCGAAACCCTAGGCCTTGAGGGCCGCCTGCTGGAGCCACAGATCAAGCGCGACGGCGCGCTTAAAGCAGTGGACTGGAACGAGGCACTGGAGCACGTCGCCAGTGGCTTTGCCGCCACCATCGCCGAGCACGGGCCTGAGTCAGTCGCCCTCTACGTCAGCGGCCAGCTGCTGACGGAGGACTACTACGTCGCCAATAAGTGGGTGAAGGGCTGGCTAGGCCACGCCCACATCGACACTAACTCGCGCCTGTGCATGAGCAGTGCGGTGGCAGGCCACAAGCGCGCGTTTGGCGAGGACATCGTCCCGGTCAGTTATGAGGACTTAGAACTCGCTGACACCATCGTGCTGGTCGGCAGCAATACCGCGTGGTGCCACCCGATTTTGTTCCAGCGCATGGTCAAGGCCAAAGAAGCGCGGCCAGCGATGAAGATTGTGGTGATCGACCCGCGCCGCACGGCGACCACCGAGCTCGCCGACCTGCATCTGCCGATCAAGAGCGGCACGGACGTTTGGCTGTTCAATGGCCTGCTGAATTTTCTGCACGAGCACGGCGTGGTCGATACCCGCTTCGTCAATGCCCACACCGAGGGCGTCAACCAAGCGCTGGCGGTGGCTGCAAACACCGCGGGCAGTGTCGCCAGTGTCGCGAAAGCCTGTGGTTTGAGCGAGGCGGCAGTGCAGGCGTTCTTCGCGCTGTTCGCGGCGAGTGAGAAGGTCATCACCTGCTTCTCGATGGGCGTCAATCAGTCCAGTTCCGGCACCGACAAAGTCAACGCCATCATCAACTGCCATCTGCTCACCGGGCGCATCGGCAAGGCCGGTGCGGGGCCGTTCTCGCTCACCGGCCAGCCCAATGCCATGGGCGGCCGCGAGGTCGGTGGGCTGGCCAATATGCTCGCCGCACACATGGATTTTGCGCCCGAGCAAAAGGCCATCGTGCAGGCGTTTTGGCAGAGCCCGCAGATCGCCCAGGGGCCGGGATTAAAGGCGGTGGATTTGTTCCGCGCCGTCGAGTCCGGCCGCATCAAAGCACTGTGGATCATCGCCACCAATCCGGTCGTTAGCCTGCCGGATGCCGACCAAATCAAGCGTGCGCTCTCAGCCTGCCCCTTGGTGGTGGTGAGCGATGTCATGCAGTCCACCGACACCACTGCCTTTGCCCATGTTCTGCTACCGGCACTGGCCTGGGGCGAGAAGGACGGCACCGTCACCAATAGCGAGCGGCGCATTAGCCGCCAACGCGCCTTCCTGCCTGCGCCCGGTTCAGCCAAGGCGGATTGGTGGGTGCTGGCGCAAGTCGCCCAGCGTTTGGGGGCCAAGCAGGGCTTTGACTGGCAAGCGGTGCACGAGGTGTTTGATGAGCACGCGCGCCTCTCTGGCTTTGCCAATGCGCCGTCCAGTGCAGTCAGCGAGAGCGGCCCAGCACCAGTTTTGCGGGCCTTCGACATCAGCGGTTTGGCCGGCATGGATAAAGCTGCCTACGACGCACTCGCGCCCATCCGCTGGCCGGTGCCTGCCTCTCACGGCCCAGCTCCCACGCCCCACGTCCTACGGCTGTTCGCCGACGGCCTGTTCTTCACCAAAAGCCGCAAGGCGCAGTTCATTGCCGCAGCGCCCAAGGGACCAGCGAATCGCATCGACGAGGACTACCCGCTGATCCTCAACACAGGCCGCGTGCGCGACCATTGGCACACGATGACGCGCACCGGTGCCTCGGCCACGCTCGCCAATCACATCGCCGAGCCGTTTGTCGATTTGCACCCGCAAGACGCCCTGCTCAGTGGCGTTAAGCCCGGCGAATTGGCTTGGGTCAGCACCGCTTGGGGGCAGTTGGTGGCGCGGGTGCAATGCAGCGGCGAGATGCCGCGCCGCACCGCGTTTGTGCCGATTCACTGGAACCGCCAGTTCGCCTCCGATGCGCGGGTCGGCAAGTTGGTGAACCCCGTGGTCGACCCCATCAGTGGCGAGCCCGAGTTCAAGAACACGCCCTGTGCTGTGCGGGAGTTTCGCGTCGCTTGGCATGGCTTCATCCTCAGCCGCCGCCCGCTGCCGATGGACGACGTGACGTGGTGGACGCGCATCACCGGCAAGTCGTTCATCCGCTACGAGATCGCGGGCCGCAGGCAAGATCAAGACTGGCCGCAGCTCGCGCGCATTGCACTCGGCGCGACTGAGCCCGACGCCGACTGGCTGGAATACGAAGACCCCTCGGCCCAGAGCTACCGCGCCAGTTGGGTGGTTGATGACCGCATCGAGGCCTGCATCTTCATCAGCCCGAGGCCGGACTTGCCCTCGCGCGCTTGGTTGTCGGGCTTGTTTGCCAAGCCTGAGCTCAGCGAGGAAGACCGCATCGGGCTGTTAGTCGGCGAGCCGCTAACCCCGCAAGCGGACACTGGGCCAACGGTGTGCAGCTGCTTCGGCGTCGGCCGCAACGTCATCAAATCCGCCATCAAGCTGCACCAACTGAAGACGCCGAAAGACGTCACCGCCTGCGTCAAAGCCGGTGGCAATTGTGGCTCTTGCGTGCCAGAGCTGAAGAAGATTTTGGCCGAGTGCGCTTTCGCCGAGGATGCTTCTTAGGCAGGCAATCGGGAAACGGGAAACGGGAAACGGGATATGCAGTAGGGGCAAGGCATGCCTTGCCCTTACACGACGTCTCAACTGCGCCCACGCCCCACCTCCCACGCCCCACGCCCCTACAGCGGCAACCACTCCAAGACGTTGCCCGTCTCAACTTGCCCAGCCCGCGCGGGCACCCGCACCAGCACGCTGGCTTGGTCTAGGTTGGTGAGCATGTGGCTGTCTTGGTAGGGCAGTGGCTCAAGTTGTGCCTTGCCGTCCGCGCTGTAACTGAGCCGCATGCGCAGCAGGCGCTCGCGCTGCGCGTCGGTTTTGACGCTGCCGCCCACCAGCACCCCAGCGCGGAAGCTAGCCGTAGATTGGCTGGCACCTTCGAGCTGATCCAGCACCCGCGCAAGGTGTAGGGCGAGCCCCACCAGCACTGCGCCGGGGTTGCCGGGCAGGCCGAGCAATACGCTGTGCTGCGTCCCTCGCTGCCATCGGCCAAAAAACAAGGGCTTGCCCGGCTTTTGCGCGACTTGCCAAAACACTTGCTGCACACCGCAGGCTTTCGCGGCGGGCAGGATGTGGTCGTGATCGCCGACGGACACGCCCCCGGTGCTGATGACCACGTCGTTCTCGGCCAGTGCGGAGGCAATCGCGGATGTGGTGCTGGCGCGGTCATCGGCGAGGTGGTGCAGCGTGCTGGCTAGCCCGCGCTGTGCCAGCCATGCCTGCACCAAGGGGCCATTGCTGTCCCAAATCTGGCCGTCTTCCAGCGGGCTACCCGCTGGGCGCAGTTCATCGCCACTCACCAGCACGGCAATGCGTGGGGCGCGGTGCACGCGCACGTGCGCAACACCCGCGCTGATCAGCGAGGCGATCTGGCCCGGCTTCAAGCGCTCGCCACGCGCGAGCACCAAGGCCCCAGCAGCGGCTTCTTCGCCCTGCTGCCGAATGTTGGCGGCGGGTTTCAGGCTCGTCTCCAGACGAATCGCATCGCTGATGCGCGTGCAGCGCTCCTGTGCAATGACGGCTGCGGCCTGCGGCAGCAAGCCAGCGGGCAGGCGCGCGCCGGTGAAGATGCGCAGCGCGCTGCCGCGCAGCAATGTTGGCAAAGGCCCGAGCTGGCCGGCGGCAATCGCTTCGGTGACGGTCAGTTGCCGACCAGCCTCGGCATCCTCCGCAGCCACCAAATAGCCGTCCAAGGCACTCTGATGGTGGCGCGGCAGTGGCCACGCGGCGCGGCAGTCCTCCGCCAGCACGCGGCCCAGTGCATGGGCGCTGGGCCGCAACTCGGTCGCCAGCGGCGGCAGCGCTCGGTAGGCCGCCAGTGCGGTGTCTAGCGAGATCACCGCGCAGCCTCGACTAGGGCAGTTGCTCGCTCAAGCTCAGCCATTGTTCTTCCGTCGTCGCGAGTTCGGCTTTAGCTGACGCTTGACGCTGCTGCAAACGGCTGACGTCGGCGCGCCGTGCCGGCTCATAGAGCGCGGGGTCGGCGAGTTCCGCGTCGAGCTTCTTCAGCTCTTGGCTGGCTTTCTCCATCTGCCGCTCCAGCTTCTTGATGGCATCCCGCAGGTCTTTGAGGGCAGGGCCGCTGAGTACGGGCTTGGCCGCTTTGGTCGCCGCTGGCGCACTGGCCGCCGTTGGCGCTACTGCGGCAGGGATGCTCTTGGGGCGGTCAGCACTTTGCTCGCGCTGCGCTTGTTTGCGGCGCTCGGCCAGCCACTTGGCGTAGTCGTCCAAATCGCCGTCGTAGGGCTCACAAACGCCATCGGCCACGCGCCAGAGGCTGTCGCAGCAGCTTTGCACGAGGTGGCGGTCGTGGCTCACCAAAATCACCGCGCCGGGGTAGTCCTGCAGGGCTTCCTCCAGCGCTGCCCGCATCTCCAAGTCCAAGTGGTTGGTGGGCTCGTCGAGCAACAAGACATTGGGTCGGGAATAGGCAACTAAGGCGAGGGCCAAGCGGGCCTTTTCACCACCCGAGAACGGCGTGATCGGGTCGGTTTGCTTATCGCCTCGGAACGCGAACTGGCCTAAGTAATCGCGAATGCTCTGCTCAGGCGCTTTCGGGTCTAGGCGCTTGACGTGCAGGTAGGCACTGGCCTTGGGGTCTAGCTGCTCTAGCTGGTGCTGCGCGTAGTAGCCGACCTTCAAATAAGGGTCGCGCATCACCTCACCGCCCAGCCAATCCTGAGTCCCAGCTAGGGTTTTGATCAGCGTCGATTTGCCCGCGCCGTTCGCACCCAACAGGGCCACGCGATCGCCGGGGTTTAAGACGATGCGCACGCCTTTCAGCAGCGGTTTGCCGGGATAGCCAGCCGCGCCGTGGGCGACGCTCATCAGCGGCGAGTTGGTGCGTTCGGGCTTTCTGAAGTTGAAGCTGAACTCGTTCTCCGCCAGCACCGGTGCGACCATCTGCATGCGCTCCAGCGCCTTGATGCGGCTCTGCGCTTGGCGCGCCTTGCTGGCGTGGGTTTTGAAGCGGTCAACAAAGCTCTGCAAATGCGCCACACGCCGCTGTTGCGACTCGTGCGTGGCCTGCTGCTGGTTCAAACGCTCGGCGCGCTGGCGCTCAAAGCCGGAATAATTGCCACTGTAGAGCGTGGCACTGGTGCGCTCTAAGTGCAGCGTGTGGGTGGTGACGGCGTCCAAAAACTCGCGGTCATGGCTGATCAGCAGGAGCGTGCCGGGGTAGGTCGCCAGCTCTTCTTGCAGCCAAAGGGTGGCGTCCAAATCCAAGTGGTTGGTGGGCTCGTCGAGCAGCAGGATGTCACTGCGCTTGAGCAGCGCGCGCGCCAAGTTCAGGCGCATGCGCCAGCCGCCGGAGAAGCTAGCCACTGGGTTCTCTTGCTCGTGCGGCGCAAAGCCCAAGCCGTGCAGCAACTGCGCGGCACGCGACTTCGCCGCATAGCCGCCGATGGCCGCCATGCGGTCGTGCAGCTTGGTCAGTTGCTCGATGTCCGCATCCGTGGCGTGCATCTCCAGCCGTTCTTCAACGGCGCGCAGCTTTGCTTCCACCCCGCGCAATTCCTCATCGCCGTCTAAGGCGTATTCGATAGCCGGCTGCGGCAGGGCGGGGGTTTCTTGGCTGACGTTGGCCAGCACCAAGGACTTCGGGAAGTCCACGCTGCCACCATCCGGCGTGAGTTCTTTGCGGATGGCCGCAAACAAAGTGGACTTGCCCACCCCATTTTTGCCGATGACCCCGACGCGCTGCCCGGAGTGAATCACCACCGAGACGTTATCGAGCAGGGTGCGCACATTGCGGCGCAGCGTGAGGTTTTGGAGTGTCAGCATAGCCCGCTAGTGTAACCCTGAGCTTTGGTCGGCCACGCTGCGCTCAAAGCCCCCGTACTGCGGCACTATTGCGCCACGCCCAACTAGCCAAAGCCCTCGCAATGCAGCTTTACACCTTCTCGGTTTCTCACTTTTCAGAAAAAATCCGCTGGGCTTTGGACTACGCCAAGCTGCCGTATGCAGAGCGGCCCTTGGTGCCGTTTTTCCATGTCCCGACCACCTTGCGCTTGGGCGGCAGCAAGTTCACTACGGTGCCGATTTTGGTGGCTGGCAAGGAGCGGATTCAGGACAGCACCCGCATTTTGGAATGGCTCGCCGCTAACCGCCCGCCCTTCGCGTTGATGCCGACTGAGCCGGTCGAGCGGGCGGAGGCGATGGCTTTGGAGGCGCGCTTCGACAAAATGGGCGCGCACATCATTCGCTTTGCCTACGCCGAGACACTCGATAACGCCGACGGCGTTTTGAAGCTGTGGACGCTAGACGCTAAGCCTTGGCAGGCGCGCCTGTTGCGCTTGGGCTACCCCGCGCTCCAGCGCTTCTTCCGAAAAAACTCCGGCATCAGTACTGCCTCAGCGCAACGTGCGCACAGCGTGGTGCAGGAGAACCTGGACTTCATCGCCAGCCGCGTCAGTGCGGATTCGCCGTATCTCGTCGGCGGCAAGTTCAGCGCGGCAGACCTCACCGCCGCCGCTTTGCTGGCACCACTGGTGTGCCCGGATCAGCATCCGGTGTACTCCCAAGCCGACTACCGCGCGGGCATCGCCGCGCAAGTGGCGGCGTGGCAGACGCACCCCGCCTTCGCTTGGGTGCGTCAGATCTACGCCTTACACCGCCGGTAGCGCCTGCATGGGTGCGCCCAAGCGCTGGAGCAACTGCTGGTAGACCGCTGGGTGGTTGAGTAGGCGCATGTGGTTAGAGGAGTACAGCGTGGCGGCATCAGCATTCGCGACGTGCGCCGCAGTGGACGAGCTGAGATGCACCAATCCGTCGCCGATGGTTTCGCTCCAATAGCTATCAGGACCGCTGCCTAGCGTGGTCCCGATAAAGTGGTACTGCGCGGTCGCCAGTGGTGCGATCGGCGTGCGCGAATCGGCATTGAGGCTGACGCGGCTGCGGCCCTTGTGGTCTTCGTCGATCACAAAGCCGTGGCTGAGGTCGCGGATACCCACGCTGCGGACATCCAGCACCTTGGCGAGCGGTCGGGAGAGCGGCAACTTGTGCATCCAAGCCACGCCTTGATTCACCACCCGCTCCAGTGGCGCGCCCGTATGCGGTGACCCCAAACAGACGATGTGGCGGAGCTTTTTCGTCCACGCTAGCTGCGATTTGCTCGCTGCGTATGTGGCGGAGCGGGCAAGCAAACCGCCCATGCTGTGGCCGATGAGCACGATGTCTTGCACCGGTACTGGCCAAGCCTGTAGGAGTTTTTCCATGGCTCGGGCAAGGCTGCGACCGTTGAGCGAGATGTTTAAACCGGAGTTGTAGCGCAGCATCACCGGCGTAAAGCCTAGGTCAGTGTGCAAGCGTTCACTGTAGGGCAGAGTTTCCGCATCGCCCGGAGTTTGAAAGTAACTCCAAGTGTGCTCGCTGCCACACAGCCCGTGGAGGAAGATGGCAATGCGGCCAGTAGCCTCGGGGAATGCAGCGCTTAGGGCATCCGCCGTCATGCGCAAACGCTGCCCATCGCGGTAAAAGCCCAAGCGCGGGACGATGGGGTTGCGCTGCTTGGCAAGGTCGTCGCCAATCAGCCCACTTATTGCGCCGATCGCCTCGGCCTGGATCGCCGACATCGGCCTTGCGGCCTCTGCAAGTGCCTGAGCCTGCGGAAGTTTATCCTCAGAAACCTTCAGCAGAGCAGCTACACCCGCAAAGGTTGCACTGCCCACCGCGCGTATGCCCAAGTAGACGCCATCGGTGATCGCATCGTGGGTGGACTGCACCGGCTTGGCGGCGGCTGTCACCCCTAACAGGGCAGGGACGTGCTGGGTGGGGATGTCTGAAATAGCACGGTGAAATTCATGGACGCGTGCCGTGCCTTGGTCAAATACTTGGCTCGCCAAGCGCAAAGCGCCACGGATGCGCGCACCACGGGTTTCGGTTTTGGACACGGTAGCAATCTCGTTAGTGAACATATGTGCACTATATGTGCGCGTGCAGTGGGTTTCTAGCCTCTGGCAAGGCTGAGCAGATAAACGGTTAAAAAACCGTGCTTGAAGTTGCCGTTGGCCATCCCCAGCATCATCACTCGGCATAATCTCCTTAAGTGCCAACTCCACCGGTCTCCTCATGAGCCAAGCCCCCGCCGTTCAAACCCCTGTGCTGCCCCTGCGCGATGTGGTGGTCTACCCCCACATGGCGATTCCGCTCTTCGTCGGCCGCGAGAAATCCGTCAAAGCACTCTCCGCCGCGATGAAGGACGACAAGCGCATTTTGTTGGTCGCGCAGAAAGCGGCAGACACCGACGAGCCGGTGATCGCCGACCTCTACACCGTCGGCACGCTCGCCAGCATCCTACAGATGCTGCGCCTGCCCGATGGCACGGTGAAGGTCTTGGTGGAGGGTGCCCAGCGCGCGCACGTGCGCAAGGTCATCGATAACGGCGAGTACCTGACCGCCACCTACACCGACGTCTCCGAAGAAGAGTCTGAAAACGAAGCTGAGTTGGATGCGCTGATGCGCTCCACCGTCAGTAGCTTTGAGCAGTACGCCAAGCTCAACAAAAAGGTGCCGGCAGAATTGTTGCCGTCCTTGGCGTCGATGGACTCGGCTGGCCGCTTAGCAGACACCATCGCCGCACATTTGGCATTAAAGCTCGAAGACAAGCAGCGGGTGCTGGAGACGCTAGACGCCAAGGCGCGTCTGGAGCTGACCTTGGTACTCATGGAAGGCGAGATGGACGCCTTGCAGATCGAGAAGAAAATCCGTGGCCGCGTCAAGCAGCAGATGGAGAAGAACCAGCGCGAGTACTACCTGAATGAGCAGATGAAGGCCATTCAGAAGGAACTCGGCGAGGGCGAGGACGGCGTCAATGAGATCGACGAGCTGGCCAAGAAGATCGAGAAATCCGGCATGCCCAAGGCAGCCCGCGAGAAAGCCAATAACGAGCTGAAAAAGCTGCGCAACATGCCGCCGATGAGCGCAGAGGCGACCGTCGTCCGCAATTACCTGGATTGGCTCACCCAAGTGCCGTGGAAGCTACGCACCAAGGCGCGCGTCGACCTGCCCCATGCCCAAAGCAAGCTTGATGAAGACCACTATGGTCTGGAGCGGGTGAAGGACCGCATCTTGGAGTTCCTAGCCGTTCAAGGCCGCGTCAAGAAGCTCAACGGCCCGATTCTGTGCTTGGTCGGCCCACCCGGCGTCGGTAAGACCAGCTTGGGTAAGAGCATCGCTGAAGCCCTCAACCGTAAGTTTGTGCGGATGAGCTTGGGCGGCGTGCGTGACGAGGCAGAAATCCGTGGCCACCGCCGCACCTACATCGGCTCCATGCCTGGCAAGTTGGTGCAGAACCTCGCCAAGGTGAAGGTGAAGAACCCGCTGTTCTTGCTCGATGAAATCGACAAGATGAGCAACGACTTCCGTGGCGACCCAGCCTCGGCGATGTTGGAGGTGCTGGATCCTGAGCAAAACGCGACCTTCCAAGACCATTACCTGGAAGTCGAGGTGGATTTGAGCGATGTCATGTTTGTGGCGACCGCCAACACCTTGAACATCCCCGGCCCTTTGCTCGACCGCATGGAGGTGATTCGCATCCCCGGCTACACCGAGGACGAAAAGCTCAACATCGCCAAGAAGTATTTGTTGCCCAAGCAGCTAAAAAACAACGGCGTCAAGGACGGCGAGATCAAGCTCAGCGACGACGCCATCTTGGGCATCATCCGCCACTACACGCGTGAGGCCGGTGTGCGCAACTTGGAGCGTGAGATCAGCAAGGTCGCACGCAAGGTGGTCAAGCAGTTGCTGCTCAAACCGCAGAAGTCGGCGGTCAAGGTCACCGCTGCGAACTTGGATGACTTCCTCGGCGTGCAGAAATTCCGCTATGGCCGCGCTGAGGAGAAGAACCAAGTTGGTCAGATTACTGGGCTTGCTTGGACTGAAGTCGGCGGCGAATTGCTGACGATTGAGGCGGCAATCAGCCCCGGCAAAGGGGCCATCACCCAGACCGGCTCGCTGGGCAACGTCATGCAGGAGAGCATCAAAGCCGCCTACACCGTGGTGCGCTCGCGCGCGCGCAGCCTGGGGCTGGACGTCGCCTTTAATGAGAAGCACGACATTCACGTCCACGTTCCAGAAGGTGCGACGCCCAAGGACGGCCCCAGTGCCGGCATCGCCATGTGCACGGCGATGGTCTCGGCACTCACCGGCATCCCGATCCGTGCTGATGTCGCCATGACCGGCGAGATCACCCTGCGCGGCGAGGTGCTGCCCATCGGTGGGCTTAAAGAGAAGCTGCTGGCAGCACAGCGCGGCGGTATCAAGACCGTGGTCATCCCGCACGAGAACGTCAAGGACTTAGCGGAGATTCCTGCCAACATCAAGGACAAACTCGAAGTCATCCCCGTGCGCTGGATTGAGCAGGTGCTGATCAACGCCTTGGAGCGCATGCCCGTGCCCGCAGCTGAGCCAGTGCCGGTGGTCGCCACGGCGGATGTCCCCGCCAGCCCGCAAGCCCCACGCGCGCACTAATGCGCTCTTGGGCCGGAGCGTTGGTAGCCGCTGTCGGAGCGATATGCTGCTGATCGCTCCCATAGGCTGAATTTTCCGCGCATTTGTGAGGCTCTCACCACATTTTTGATTGACGCTCTCAAAAAGGCCTTGTTATAAAGCCCGATAAGCGCTGCTCTAGCAGTTGTTGTCGAGGCAAGCGTTAACCTTTGAGCTTCTGTCACCATTGACCGCAGCAGAGTAGGGGATCAAACCGGCGGTATCTCTGTTGCGTCACCACCAAGGCCGTAGGGCCACTTTTCAATCCGAGGGGATTTACTTCGCATGAACAAAACTGAACTCATCAGCGCCATCGCCGACAAGGCCGAGATTTCCAAGACCGACGCCGACAAAGCGCTCAACGCCTTGGTCGAAGTGCTCGGTAAGGCACTCAAGAAGAACGACAAGGTCGCTTTGGTGGGCTTTGGTACCTTCTCCGTGCGCAAGCGCGCAGCCCGTACTGGCCGTAACCCCAAGACCGGCGCACCCCTGAAAATCGCCGCGAGCAAAAATCCTACCTTTAAGGCTGGTAAAGCGTTTAAAGATGCAGTAAAGTAGCGGACTCGCTGGGATGCTTTAGGTTTTCGAGATGTACGTCGGCTCAAAGCTTGTCGCGGGGTGCTTAGCTCAGCTGGTAGAGCGTCGCCCTTACAAGGCGCTGGTCGGCGGTTCGATCCCGTCAGCACCCACCAAGGTTTAGTTGTATCGGTGGAGCGGTAGTTCAGTTGGTTAGAATAACGGCCTGTCACGCCGTGGGTCGCGGGTTCGAGTCCCGTCCGCTCCGCCACTTTGATGCAAGAATAGGGCGCTCCAAACGGAGCGCCCTTTTCGTTTGTCCGTCACTCTGGCGCTCGGGCCCTTCCGCGCTACCCTTAGCAGTTCACCAACTCATTCAAAAGACATGTTGCAAGACATTCGTGACCGCCTTTCCGGGCCAGTGGTTTGGGCCTTCGTCGGACTAATCTCCATCCCGTTCGCGTTTGTGGGCATCGAGTCCTTCAACACCGGCGGCGGCGACCCTACCGTGGTTAAGGTAGGCAGCGAAAAAATCACCGCCTCGCAATTGCAGCGCGCCTACGAGAACCGCCTGCGCCAGTACCAAGAAATGCTGGGCGAGAACTTCCGTATGGACATGATTAACCCCGAGCAGGTGCGCTCCGGGGTGTTGGATGAGCTGATTCAGCAATCGGTGCTGCGTGAGCACGCCGATGACTACGGCTACACCGCCAGCAGTGCTTCGCTGTTGAAGTCCATTGAAGCGATCCCTGCCTTCCAGAAAGAGGGTCGTTTCGATAAGGACAGCTACAACCAAGTGTTACGGATGCAGGGCTACACCCCTGCCTCGTTCGAGCGGCAGCTGCGCGATGGCTTGGCCCAAGATCAAGTCCGTGAAGCGGTGCTGGAATCTGCCTTCATCACGCCCAAAGAAGCAGCTGCCAATTGGCGCTTGAGCCAGCAGGAGCGCGGCTTTAGTAGCGTCAGTTTCAGCTTGGCGGACACTGCTGCCGGTATCACTGTGAGCGATGAGGAAGTCGCCAAGTACTACAAAGATAACGCGGGGAAATACAAAGCCTTGGAGCGCCTCAAAGTGGCTTACGTGGAGCTCTCGCTCGCCGCAATGCCTGAAGCCCCTGCCCCAGCCGCTAGCGTGCTCAAACCGCTGTACGACGCTGAGATTGCGAGCTACTCCGCACCTGAGGAGCGCCGCGCCAGCCACATCTTGGTGAGCATTGGTGCCGATGCGGCCGCCGCCCGCAAGAAGGCACAGGAGCTGAAAGCCCGTATCGATGCCGGCACCGACTTCGCAACCGTCGCCAAAGAAGCCTCCGACGACCCAGGCTCCAAGGACTCCGGCGGCGATCTGGGTATGGTGCGCAAGGGCCAAATGACGCCTAAATTTGAAGACGCCCTGTTTGCGATGAAGGCAGCGGGTGCCGTCAGCGAGCCGGTAGAAACCGAGTTCGGCTTCCATCTCATCAAGCTGATGGAAATCAAACCGGCTGCCGTCAAGCCGTTTGAAGATCCAGACGTACAGGCCCAATTGCTCGCCGCTTACCGCAAAAAAGATGCAGAACTGCGCTTTAGAGATCAAAGCGAGAAGTTGGAGCAGCTGGCATTTGAGAACCTCAATAGTCTGGAGCCGGTCGCCAAGGCCCTTGGCCTGACCGTGCAGACCACGGACTGGTTTGTGCGTGGCCAAGGGGCGGGCCTGACCGGCAACGCTGAGTTCCAAAAGGCCGCATTCGCCAGCGAAGTGATCAAGGCCGACGAGAACAGCAAGCCGGTGAGCGTCGGCGAGAACCGCTTGGTCGTGCTGCGCAAGGCGGAATACCAGCCCGAGCGCCCGCTCAAGCTCGAAGAAGTGCGCGATGGCGTGCGCTCTGAGCTGAAATCCATCCAAGCCAAAGCCAAGGCGCAGGCGCTGGCCGATGACCTCGTCAAGCGCTTGAAGGCACCCGGTGCCGATTTTGCTTCGGTCACTGCCGCCCAGAACCTCACCGCAACCACGCAAGCAGCGCTCAAGCGCGACGCCAAAGAGGCCGACGCTGCGGTGCTGAAAGCCGTGTTTGCGCTGCCCAAGCCTGCTGCCAATGGCATGAGCTACGGCACCGCAGTCAGCAGCAGCGGCGATGTCGTGGTGATTGCCCTGCAATCGGTGACGGAACCCGCAGTCAATCCCGCCGATGAAACTGCGGCGCGCGAGGCGGCACGTGTTAAGGATGCCCTTGCCGGTCTTGAGTTTGCGGGCTTCAAAGCCGCCATCGAGAAGGCCATTGGCGTCGGTGAGAAAACCCTCCCAGCGCTCAGTGCGGTGGACCCAGCAAGCCCCTAAAGTGGGGTAAACCTATCCTACGAACAAGCACACAGGCATGAAACTCCCGCTGCACCTGCAAATGCTCGTTGCACTGGGTGCGGCAGTCTTGGTGGGCGTGTTTTTGTCGCACGTCGCCCCGCTCATGCAGGCGCTGGGGATGATCAGCGCGATGTTTTTAAACGCGCTGAAGATGATGATCGTGCCGCTGATTTTTGCGGCCTTGGTCAACGGCTTGATCGGCGGTGCTGCGCAAGGTGGGCTAGGGCGCTTGGGCGGGCTCACCTTCGGCTTTTACATTGGCTCCGGGCTTATCGCCATCCTCACCGGCTTGGTGTGGACCAATCTCCTCACGCCCGGAATCATCAACGGTGCGCCTGCTGCGGCCTTGCTGGGATTATCCGGCGACCCCAGCAGCATCATCGCCGGCGTCCAGGAGAAGGGTGCCGCTGACCTCTGGTCGGTGGTGGTGCGGATGATCCCTGCCAATCCGATTGAAGCAGCGGCCAAGGGCGACATCTTGGGCTTGGTGACCTTCGGACTGCTGTTTGGCTACGCATGCACCCGCCTGCCGCCTGCTTTGCGGGATACCCAAGGGCAGTTCTGGCAGAGCGTTTATGAGGCGATGACTCAAGTTGCCGCAATCGTCATGCGCTTCGCGCCATTGGGCGTGTTCGCCATCGTCTCCGGCACGGTCGCAAAGACCGGTTTAGAGGCCATCAAACCGTTGGCCCTGTTTGTTCTGGTGGTGCTGCTTGGGCTGCTCACTCATGTGTTGGTCACTCTGCCCTTGATATTGCGGGTGATTGCCCGAGTCTCGCCCTTGAAGTTCTACCGGCACATGACGCCTGCACTGCTGACGGGCTTCTCCACGTCCAGCTCGAACGCCACCCTGCCGGTGACGATGGACTTGATCGAAAACAAGGTGAAGGTGCCGAAGCGGGTGTCGGGGTTTGTACTGCCGATAGGCGCGAACGTGAACACCGATGGCTCAGCCCTCTACGAGTGCGTTGCTGCCATCTTTATCGCTCAGGCCTACGGGCTGGAGCTCTCCTTTGGCGTGCAGTTCACCGTGGTCGCACTTGCCCTCTTGACGGCGATTGGGGTGGCAGGGATTCCTTCCGCGAGTCTCGTCGCCATCGCGGTGATTCTCTCGGCGATCGGACTGCCGCTGGAGGCGGTCGGCCTGATTCTGGCGGTGGACCGCATACTCGATATGTGCCGCACTGCGGTCAATGTCTTGGGCGACTCCACGGCGACGGTGTTGGTGGCGCGGCTATCGGGCGAGGATGGCGTATTGGACGAGCCAGCGCTGTTCAAACGCGCTCCACGCACCCCAAGCGAGTAGCCAGAGGCTTACAATTCGCGCCCCTTGCTGGCTATAGGCCAGCGTCGACGAGCGCCAAACTGTGAAGAAAACCTCCTTCCCGAAGTCTGATATCCGCGTACTTTTGTTGGAGGGCGTGGCTCAAACCGCCGTCGCCAGCTTTAGGGCGGCGGGCTACAGCAGCATTGAGTTCCATGAGAAGTCTCTGCCGGAGGATGCGCTCATCAAGGCGGTGAGCGAGGCGCATATCGTCGGCATCCGCAGCCGTAGTTATCTCACCGAAGAGGTCTTCGCCCAAGCGCGCCGTTTGATGGCGGTCGGTTGCTTCTGCATCGGCACCAATCAGGTGGACCTCAGAGCCGCGCAAGGCCGTGGCGTGCCGGTGTTTAACGCGCCGTATTCCAACACCCGCAGCGTTGCCGAGTTGGTGATTGCCGAAGCGATTCTGCTGATGCGCCGGATTCCTGAGAAGAACATGGAATGCCACCGTGGCGGTTGGAGCAAATCGGCAGCAGGCAGCTTTGAAGTGCGCGGCAAGACGCTGGGGCTGATCGGCTACGGCCACATCGGCACGCAGGTCGGCGTGCTGGCAGAAGCGCTCGGCATGCGGGTGGTGTTCCACGACATCGAGACCAAACTCAGCCTCGGCAATGCGCGGCCAGCGGCGAGCCTGCAAGAGTTGCTGCAGGTGTCGGACATCGTCAGCCTGCACGTCCCAGAGACGGCCTCCACCCAAGACATGATCGGCGCGGCTGAGTTTGCGGCGATGAAGAAAGGTGCGGTGTTCATCAATGCCTCGCGCGGCACCGTGGTGGTGATTGATGCGCTGGCCGCAGCGTTGAAGTCCGGCCACATCGCCGGTGCTGCGGTGGATGTCTTCCCGGTCGAGCCTAAGGGCAATGGCGACGCCTTCGTTAGCCCCTTGGTCGGCATGGATAACGTCATCCTCACGCCCCACGTCGGCGGCAGCACGTTGGAAGCGCAGGAGAACATCGGGCTGGAAGTCGCCGCCAAACTGATCCGCTACAGCGATAACGGCTCGACCCTGAGCGCGGTGAACTTCCCAGAAGTGTCGCTCCCCGAGCACGCCGCCAGCCGCCGCCTGCTACACATCCACGAAAACCGCCCCGGCATGCTGGCCAAGATCAACGATTTGTTTAGCGGCAGCGCGGTCAACGTCGATGGTCAGTACCTGCAAACCAGCGGCAGCGTCGGCTATGTGGTGATTGACGTCAGCGCCAATGAAGAACAGGCCGAGGCGATCAAAGACCAGCTGGCGGCGATCCCCGGCACGCTGAAAACCCGTCTGCTGTACTAACGACGGGAGACGGGAGACGGGAGACGGGAGCGAGTATTCCGGCCACTTCCCACCTCCCACTTCCCGCTGCTCACCCCAAATGCGCCTCTAGCGCCAGCAGATCGGCCTCAGTGTCCACCCCGCGCGGTGGCGGGTTGTCGGTAAACCCTAGTGCGATGACCAGCCCCGCTTGTAGGGCGCGTAGTTGCTCCAGAGCTTCGCAGCTCTCTAGCGAGGAGGGCGGCAGCTTGCTAAAGGCCTTGAGCGCGCCGACGCGATAGGCGTAGAGCCCGATGTGCCGGTGTGCCAGCCCCATGGGCAAGCAGGGCGCGCCAGCGGCGGCGATGCTGGCATCGCGTGCCCAAGGGATCGGCGCACGGCTGAAGTAGAGCGCACGACCATTGCTTGCTGCCACCACCTTCACCACGTTGGGGTTGCTGTAGTCGGCAACGTCGTGCAGTGGGTGCGCCAAGGTGGCGATGGCAGCAAGAGGGTCTTGGTGCAGCAGGCCAGCGCATTGCGCAACCAGTGCTGGGGGCATGAGAGGCTCATCGCCTTGGACATTGACGACCACTGCGTCATCGGCCCAGCCGAGTTCGGTCGCAACCTGGGCGATGCGGTCGGTGCCGGATTGATGTGCCGGATCCGTCATCACCACCTCCGCTCCAAAGCTGCGGCAGACGCTGGCGACTTCCTCCGAGTCTGCAGCGATGTGGATGCTGGCAGCCCCAGCGGTTTGCATTGCCTGCCATACCCACTGCACGACCGGCTTGCCACGGAGCGACCGCAACACTTTGCGCGGCAGGCGGGTGGAGGCTAGCCGCGCAGGAATCACCACGCGAAATGCAGCACTGCTCATAGCCGAGCTAACTCGTCGTCGCTCAGAGCGCGGGCTTCTTCTTCCAGCATCACCGGTACGCCGTCACGCACGGGGTAGGCGAGCTTTGCTGCCTTGCTGAGGAGTTCTTGTTGCTGCGGCAGCCACTGCAAGGCGGTACCGGTGACCGGGCAGACCAGCAGTTCTAATAGGCGTTTATCCATCATTGTCCAACCTCAAAAAGAGCGCTATTCGCGCCGTAAGACCTTATCGACCAATTGGTTCGCCCAGCGCTGTGACTGAAACCGCTGGTAGAGCGCTGCCGCGTCGTAGTGGTCGCGCACCCAGACCAAAAACGGCGTGCCGTGAGCGCGATGATGGTCGCGGTAGGCCTCAAGAAAGCAGTCCAACACGCCGGTTTTGGCCTGACGAATGTGCCCGTGCGGCCAAAACTCCAGTTGCTTCATCGCCTCCTCTGGCGTCGCCTGCTCTTGTAAAAGCAAGTACAGCGCGCTGCCGATGCCGACGCGATCCGCACCCGATTTGCAATGAATCAGGATGGGTTTGGGCAGTTCCTCTAGCAGGGCCGCATAGCCAAGGATGTCCTCCTTGGTGGGGGCGGCGCGGGAGTACAGGGCGTAGTACTCAAGCCTTAGGCCAATCTGCGTGCAGACCACCCGAGACATCAAGTTGGACGAGATTCGGTCATTGCAGCCGCGTAGGTTGATCACACTGCGGATGCCCCGCCGCTGTGCCTGCCGCAGCTGATAGGGCATGGGGTGGCCTGCACGGAACACATGCTTGCCGACGCGCTTGGGCAAGTTAAAGCACGCGCGGAAAAAGGAGTGGTCGATAAAGATGGTCAGTAGCCACAGCTTCACCCATCTCGCCGCCGTTAGTTTCGGGAGCGGTGGCGGTACGTCGGGCTTTTTGGGAGTAATCGGCGCGTTCACAGGGTTGCCGGTTGGGAAAACAGGGCGGCGAGACTCTGCTGTAGGCGCTCGGTCGCAGCAGGCGCGAACGCCGCCGCCACCGGCAATGCCCAGCAGCGGTCATTAGCAAGGGCTTGGCACTTTACCGCGTCTTTTTCAGTCATCAGGATGGGCGCAGTGCCGGGAAGTTGTAGATCACGCGCGGTGTAATGGTGGTGGTCAGGTTTGGGCTGCGGAATCACGGCGATGCCCAAGGCCCGAAGCTGGGCAAAAAAACGTTCTGGATTGCCGATGCCGGCTAAGGCGTAAGCCGATTGCCCGGCGAAATGGCTGAGCGGCGCGCTGGCGCGCGTCTGGAGATTGCGGAACGGCGCGGGCTGGAGGTCAAAGCGCAGTGCTGTCGGACCAAAGGCGCTGGCATCGCCACCATTGACCAAAACCCAGTCGCAACTGGCAAGGCGCTCGATCGGCTCCCGCAGTGGGCCCGCAGGCAGCAGCGCGCCGTTGCCGTGGCCGCGCGCGCCGTCGATGACACAAAGCTCTAGGCTGCGCGCTAAGGCGTAGTGCTGCAGGCCGTCGTCGCAAACCAGCACGTCCACCTCGGGATGCGCTGCTAATAAGGCTTGCGCCGCAGCGACCCGCGCAGGAGCGACCACCACCGGTACGCCGCTACGCTGGGCGAGCAGCAGCGGCTCATCGCCGCAGAGGGCTGCGTCTGATGCGGCGGTGACGGCGAACGGAAACGGGCCTTTGCCGCCGTAACCCCGCGAGATGATCCCCGGCCTATGGCCTAGGGCTTGGAGGGTCTCGACCAGCCAGAGCGTGACCGGCGTTTTGCCGGTGCCGCCGACGGCGATATTGCCCACCACGATGACCGGTACCGACACGCGCCGCTGCTGCGCCTTATGGCGGCGTGCGCGCGCAGCGGCGATGGCGGCGTAGGCCTTTGCCAAAGGCTGCAAAAGCCACGGCGGTGCCGCTTCGGCTTGCCACCAGCGTTGCTCCAGCCATTGCCTCATTCGGCGGCATCCTGCTCGCGGAACTGCAACTGGTGCAGCGCGGCATAGCTGCCATTGCGGGCCAGCAAGCTGGCGTGATCGCCTTGCTCGACGATGCGGCCGTCCTGCATGACGACGATGAGGTTGGCGTCTTGGATGGTGGACAGCCTGTGGGCGATGACCAAGGTGGTGCGGCCTTTCTTGAGCTCGTCCAAGGCCTGCTGGATCGCCCGTTCGCTCTCGGTATCGAGCGCAGAAGTGGCTTCGTCCAAGATCAGCAGCGGGGCATCTTTGAACAGCGCGCGGGCAATGCTGATGCGCTGGCGTTGGCCGCCAGACAGCAGCGCGCCAGAAGCACCGATGGGTGTATCCAGGCCCTGCGGCAAGTGCTGGATGAACTCCCAAGCCTGTGCCTTACGCGCCGCAGCCTCGATGTCCGCGCGGGTGGCATTCGGCTGGCCGTAGGCGATGTTCTCAGCGACGGTTCCGTTGAACAGCACGATGTTCTGATCGACCAGCGCGATTTGGCGGCGCAGGTCGCTCAGGCGGTATTCGCGCAGGTCCACGCCGTCGAGCAGCACGGCGCCACTGTCGGGGTCGTAGTAGCGCGGGATGAGCGAGAGCAGGGTGCTCTTGCCAGAGCCAGACTTGCCGACGAAGGCCACGGTGATGCCGGCTGGGATCTCCAAACTCACACCCGCGAGCGCAGGAATCTCCTTGCCCGCGTAGTTGAACTTGAGGTCGCGGAACTGCAATTGGCCCTTGGCGCGCTCTAGGGCCCGGGTGCCTTCGTCGCGTTCCAGCGGCAAGTCCAGCAGTTGAAAGAGGTCATGACCCGCCACCAAGCCGCGCTGGAGCTTCTCTGACAATCCGGTAATCGCAGACAGCGGCTGGCGCAGCAGCAACATCGCACCGATAAAGCTCACAAAGGTGCCCGGCGTCATCGTCTCCAGCGTCGACGGCGAAGTTGCCAGTGCCACCAAAAGGGAAATGCCGATGGCGGCGATGAACTCCATCGAGCTACTACTCGCCGCCGAAGCACTGGTCATCTTCACGCTCTGCGCACGCAGGTCGTGGTTGATCTTCTCGAAACCCTGCGCCGCAGTGCTCTCGCCGCCGTAAATCTTCAATACGCGGCGGCCAGAGATGGCCTCATCGGCCGCGTGGGTGATACCGCCCATCGAGCTTTGGATGCGCGAGGAAATCTGCCGGAAGCGACGGTTGACCCACTTCACGGTGATGCTCACCAAGGGCGCGATCATCAGCGCGAACAAGGTCAGGCGCGGGCTGGTGTAGATCATCAATGCCAAGAGGCCGATGGCGGTGAGCACGCTCTTGATGCCATTGGCCAAAACCACCGAGGTGATCTCGGCGATCTGGCCGGTGTTGTAGCTCAGGCGCGCCTGCATATCGGCAGAGCGATGGGTGTCGTGGAAGCTCACTGGCAGCCGAAGGATGTGGTTAAACACCTGCTGGCGCATTTTCGCGACGATGGCTTGGCCCACCGAGGCCATCGCCCATGACGAAACAAAGCCGACGATGCCGCGCAGTAAGAAGATGCCCAAGATCGCCCACGGCATCCAACGGATGATGACCGGGTCACGGTCGATGAAGCTGCCATCGGTCAAAGGCTTAATCATCCGCGCGATGGTCACCTCGGTGCCGGCGAACAACACCATGGCGATGAACGCCAGCACGAAGCGCGACCAATGCGGCTTGGCGTATTGCAGCAGGCGGCGGTACACCGGCCATGCCAAAAAATTAGGGACTTGCGCCTTGCTCACGGTCGGTCTTTAGGGCAATGAGGAATTTAATCCGGCGATGGTAGCAAGCACGGCCACTATCATTCGCGCTTGCGCCCTCAAAACCCTCTGGAGTCCTGAGCATGACCCTGTTCGAGAAAATCATCGCGCGGGAAATCCCCGCCACCATCGTCTACGAGGACGAGCTCTGCATTGCCTTCAAGGACATCCACCCGTGCGCGCCGATGCACTATTTGCTGATCCCGCGTAAGCCGATGGTCAAGCTCAGTGACGCGGTCGCAGAGGATCAAGCCTTGCTCGGCCACTTGATGCTCACCGCGACCAAAGTCGCCGCACTCGAAGGCTTGGGCGAGGCTTATCGCCTGGTCGTCAACAACGGGGCAAGTGCGGGGCAGAGCGTGTTTCACCTGCATTTGCACATTATCGGCGGCCGTCCGCTGAAGTGGCCGCCGGCCTAGGTTTTGGCGTAGGCAGCAGGCCGTAAACGCGGCACACTCAGTGGCATTGAGCAGCGCGGTAACAAGGCTGCCTCCCGCTGCGAAGAGAGAGAGCCATGACCCGTACCGCCCCCAATGCTTGGCGCGTGCTTGCACTGTTGTTTCTCGCCAATCTGATCAACTTCTTTGATCGCTCGCTGCCGTCGGTGGTGGTGGAGCCGATGCGCAAAGAGTGGGGCTTGAGCGACCTGCAAATCGGCCTCACCGGCTCAGCCTTTGTGCTCATCTACGCCATCGCTGGCCTGCCCTTAGGCCGATGGGCCGATGTCGGCTCGCGCAAATCCATCCTTGGTTTCGGGTTGATCGCTTGGAGCGGCTTCACCGCATTGAGTGGCTGGGCATCAAGCTTTGTGATCTTCGTGTTGGCACGCCTAGGCGTGGGTGTGGGCGAGGCCACCTGCGCGCCCACCGCCACTTCCTTGATTGGTGACCTCTTCCCCGCCGAGCGCCGCGCGCGGGCGATGGGCTTATTCATGCTCGGCCTGCCGCTGGGCCTGCTGCTGGCCTACTTCACTGCCGGGCCTTTGATTGACTGGCTGGGCAGTTGGCGCGCGCTGTTCTGGCTGGCCGCGGTGCCCGGCGTGCTGCTCGCCTTTGCCATCTTTCAAATCCGCGAGCCGGGCAGAGGTGCTGCGGAGGAAACTCCCGTGTCGGTGCAGGCCATCGCCCATCCCATCCGCACCTTGCTGGGCATAGCCACCTTCCGCTGGGTGATCCTCTCTGGCGTCACCGTTAACTTTGCGG
This sequence comes from uncultured Salinisphaerales bacterium, assembly GCA_964535755.1. GTDB lineage: Bacteria > Pseudomonadota > Gammaproteobacteria > Nevskiales > Nevskiaceae > Stagnimonas. The sequence goes on from CAZHTI010000010.1 coordinate 34,204, forward strand.
TCTATGCCGGCAACGGCTTTCTCGTCGCCTTGCTACAGCGCTACTACGCGCTCTCGCTCACCAAGGCCTCCATCTACGCAGGTTGCATCATCGGCCTCACCGGTCTGGTTGCCCTCACGCTCGGCGGGTGGATGGCCGACCGTGAGCACCAACGCTCGCCCCGTGGTCGCCTGCGTTTAGGCGCGTTCTCGCTGTTGTTCTCAGCTCCGCTGACGGCTGCGGCCCTCGCTTACGGCCAACAATCCGTGCAGCTCTTTGCCCTGCTGTTCGGGCTGGGGTGGTTGAGCTATTACAGCTACTACACCTGCGTGTATCCGGCGGTACATGACGTCGTCCAACCACGCCTGCGGGCGACCGCATTCGCGCTCTACTTCGCAGCGATGTATCTGCTCGGTGGCGCGTTGGGGCCGGTCGGCGTCGGCGCTTTATCGGACTACTTCGCCCATGCCGCGATGACCGCTGCCGGTGGCAGCGACCTCAATGCCTATAAGGCGGCGGGCCTGCACCAAGCGCTGTACTTGGTGCCGATTTGCCTCGCCATCACTGCGGTATTCGTCTTCCAAGCCTCCCGCCGCTTCCCGAAGGACGCAGCGGCAATGCAGCGCGAGATGGCCGTCGTTTGAGCCAAAACAGCGTCGCTGCGGCGGCGATGATGCTGAGCTCCACTAGGGCGGTCCAATGCCAGACAAAGTTGAGCACCCAGAAGCGGTGGTTGCTCGGCACGCTGACCCAGCGGAACAGCGTGGGGTCAAAGGGCCAAGCCCAGCCGATCCGGCCCCAGAGCGTGTCTAGCAACATATGGCCGAAGCCGTTGGCCGCAAACACCAGAGCCCCCAGCGCCCAAGTGCGTTGACCGAGCGCCAGACTCCCCAACAGCAAGGGCAGGGTGAACACCGCCCAGGCGAAGGGGTAGTGCGTCCAGTAGTAATGATGAAACACCGGTGTGGGGTCGAAGTAGGCGTGCCAGATGAGGTCCAGGTCGGGCGCGATGCTGCCGAACAGACCAAGGGCGAGGATGGGTGTGGCCTTGCGCGGCTTGGTGCGGCTCAGGCGCAACAGCGCGTGGCTGAGCAGGTAACCGGCGGGTAGGTGGGCAAGAAACATGGGCTGTTCCGATTGGGCTTGGTTGGCTAAGGCTGGTCGGTGCCGCCTTAAGTAGCAGCGGCGACACCGACCCTGGCCTGCTCGGGACTAGCTCGCGCTAGCGGTCTCAGGGCTGCGGCCCCAGCTGACGTTGCGGGTCAGCCACATGGTTGCGGCGAGCCCAGCGAAGAGCGCAATCGAGCCAGCGAGTAGCGCGTAATCCTCGGCCTGCAGCACGCTGTAGAGATAACCGTAGAGCCCCGCCAATACCGAGGTGACCAAGGCCGCTTTACCCCCGGTCTTAAGTGCCGAGTAGCTGTAAGCACCGACAAGCGCCACTACGGCCAGAGCACTCGCGGCATAGGCGGTGGCAAAGCCGAAGTGCTCGGCCGCACTCAGTTGCAGCAGGGCAAAGATGCTCATTGCGGCGCCCAAGAAACCGTATTGGATGGGATGCAGGCGGACGCGGTAGAGCACTTCCATCAACCAAACCACGGCAAAGGTCGCGGTGAGGATGAGCGCTGCGTACTTGCTGATGCGGTCGGCCATGGCGTAGGGGTCCATGGGCGAGCGCAGGCTGACGCCAAAGCTCTGCAGTTCTCTAGGGTCAAACTGGCGCGAGACGCTGGCCCATTGCTGCGGCAGATTGCGGCCCAAATGGCTCACCGACCAAGCCGCGTCGAAGTGCGTGTCGCTGATGTTGCGCTCGGTCGGCAGCCAGTCGCCGCTGAAGCTGGGGTGCGCCCAGTTGCCTTTGAGCGTGACGTTGGTCTGCTCGCCGGTGGGGTAGAAGGCGATCGCATCTGAGCCATTGACCTTGACGTTGAGCTCAAAGCGCTTGCCCGCCCAGAGTTGCTCAGCGTTGATGTCGGAACCGATCACCGCACGCAAGCCGGTGCCGGTCAGGCCGGCTGGCATCAGGGTCTGCGCTTTGCCATCCACCACCAAGCGCGCACCGGACTGCAAGGCACGGGGGTCGGTGATCGAGAACATCAACTCGGCGTCCTTCAGGCGCAAGGCCCCGACGGGGATCGCCAAGTCCGCAAGATCCGGTGCCGCAAACCCGCCGCGTATCGACAACTGCACCTGATACACCGGTACGGTAAAGATGCCCCGGGCGCGGGTTTCGACCTGCAAATCCGCGTGGATATCCAGCTTATTGGGCAAAAAGTAGGCGTACTGGGTGCCGTAGCTGATCGTCTCTTTGCCGTCCTTGTCTTTCTCCACCTCCCGCACGGTGTAGGGCACGCGCAGCAGCGCGCCGGTGAAGTGCTGCGGCAGACCCCATTTACTGGTGATGTCCGCGACGGCCTCAGTTCTTCTCGACTCCCGCTCGCGCACCACTTCGCGAATCATCGCGGCAGGAATACCGAGCAAGAACAACAGCAGAGCGATGAGCCCTAAGCGCCATAAAGGCGAGGAGAAATCCCAGCGCCCGAGCAAAGAACGGCTTGCGGCAGGCGCTGGCGGCGTGGGGCTCGCGGTAGGGAAGACTGGGGCGGTAGCGCCGGTATTGGCGCTGGTGGCGGAACTGCTAGGGGAGCTGGGGGCAGACATGGTGCACTCGCTGGGTGGGTGTGCTGATGAGTCTGCTCAGCCGCTGTGCAGCGCTGGCTGCGGGCCTGTGGCAATGGCGCACAAGATTGTGCAAATCCGGTGCAAACGCGCCTAGTGCAAGGAGTGCGCGCTAATCTCTAAACATGCAAAAAATCCTAGTCGCCGACGACGACCCCAATGTCCGTGAGGTCATCCGCTTCGCCCTGAGCAAGGCGGGCTACGCGGTGTTGACCGCCGAGCACGGCGCAGCCGCCTTGGCCCTGCTGGCGCGCGAGCCGGTCGCGCTCTTGGTGCTGGACATCCTCATGCCGGAGCTCGACGGCCTTGAAGTCTGCAAGCGCCTGCGTGCAGACCCTACCCAGCAGACGCTGCCGATCCTGTTTGTGAGCAGCCGCGACGATGAGATCGACCGCATTCTGGGGCTGGAATTGGGCGGCGATGACTACCTCGCCAAGCCTTTCTCGCCGCGTGAACTGGTGGCCAGAGTCAAGGCCATCTTGCGCCGCAGCACCGCCGTGCCCGAGGCCAGCCCAGAACAGCGCTGTGGCCGCTTGCGGCTCTGCCCCGCGCAGTACCAAGCCTTTTGGGATGAGCAGGAGCTGGTGCTGACACTCACCGAATTCGGGCTGCTGCGCACGCTCATCAGCCGCCCAGGGCGGGTGTGCTCGCGCGACCACCTAATGAGTGCCAGTTACGAGCTGCACAAAATCGTCTCCGACCGCACCATCGACAGCCACGTCCGGCGGCTGCGGCAGAAGTTCTTAGCGCTGGGTGTGGAGCCCATCGAAACCCTGCACGGGGTGGGTTACCGCCTAGGCCCCTGTCTGTGAGCCGCCTCAAGCTGCGCACCGTGCTGGCGAGTGTCTTCCTGCTCATCCTCGCGCTGCCGCTGACCGGTTTCTTCGCCCTCAAGGTCTATGAAAGTGCCTTGGTGCGGCAGACCGAGAGCGAGCTCATCGGCCAAGCGGCACTGCTCACTGCCACCTACAGCACCTTGTTTGTGCGCCTAGCCGGCAAGGGTTTCGACTACTCCAGCTATGGGCAACCACCACCGCAGCAGTCCCAAAGCGCTTATGACCGGCTGGGGCAGGAGGCACTCGCCGCAGCACCGATGCGCTACGCGCCTAGGCCCGCGCGCCTTGATCTCACCCGCGACCCGGTCTTCGCCCCCGCACCGGAGCCACTACCAGCGCTGCGCGCGGCCGATGCCGTGGCGCTGGCCGTCGGCGCCGAGTTGCAGCCGGTGCTACTACAGGCGCAGCGGGTGACGCTGGCGGGGCTGCGGGTGGTGGCGGCCAACGGCGTGGTGGTGGCCAGCAGCGGCGACGACTTAGGCCTCTCGCTCGCCCATCAGCGCGAGGTCGCCGATGCCCTCAGGGGCGAGGTGCGCAGCCTGCTGCGTGCCCGCAAGCCCGTGGATTTAACCGGGCCCAGCGTCGATGGCATCAGCCGAACCACCGCACTGCGCGTCTGGGTGGCGATGCCCGTGCTCGCGGAAGGCCGGGTGATTGGCGCGGTGCTGCTGATGCGCACGCCCGCCAATCTCTGGCAGGTGTTGTGGGCGCGGCGCGGCGTGTTGGCGCTGCTGGTCTGTGGTCTGTTGGCAACCACCTTGGCCTTGGCCTGGCTCACTGCCACCACCCTGACCCAGCCACTGCGCCAGTTGGCCGCACAGGCCCAGCGCGCGAGTGCGGGCGAGCGTGGTGCGGTGCGCCCAGCGCGCCGCCGCGTCGTGCAGGAGGTCGCCGAGCTCAGCGATACCATCGCCGCGATGGCCGCAGCATTGGAGGCTAGGGCCGACTACATCAAGGACTTCGCCGCCCATGTCTCGCACGAGTTCAAGACTCCGCTCACCGCCATCGGTGGCGCGGCAGAGTTGCTGCGCGAGCATGGCGATGCCATGGAGCCCGCTGAGCGCGCGCGCTTCTTCGACATCCTCAGCAAGGACACCCAGCGCTTGAGCCGCTTGACCGGCCGCCTGCTGGAGCTGGCGCGCGCCGATATGGCCACCGCCACGCAGGGGGATTGCCTCGCACTGCCGGTGGTGCAGGCCGCTGTGGCGAGGGCCGCCGACCAAGGCCAGAACGTGCAGCTGGCATCGGACTCGGCCACAGCACTACGCCTGCCGATGCCCGCCGAAATGCTCGACTCCATCGTCTCTGGCCTGCTCGACAACGCCCGCCAGCACGCGCCCGGTGCGGCGGTGGAGCTGAGCCTGCAACAGCAGGCCAGTGACATCGTGCTGCGCTTGGCGGACGACGGGCCGGGGGTTTCTGCGGCCAATGCTGAGAAGATTTTTACGCCGTTTTTCACCACCGCCCGCAGCCAGGGCAACACTGGTTTGGGCCTGGCAATCATTCGCGCCTTGGTGGCCGCCCAAGGTGGCTCGATCGCCCTGCTGCCTTCGGCCAAGGGCAGTGTTTTTGAGCTGCGTTGGCCCGCTTGAGGCTTAGGCCTGATGCGCGCTGCCAAGAAGCTTAGGCTGGGTCGTTGGGTTCAGAACGCAGCGCATCCTCAAGCCTCGTAGCGCGCCGCCAAGTAGCGCTTCAGGATGTCCTCCATGCGCTCGGCCCACTCAGGCTGCAGCTCCGCCACGCGGCGGGCGAAGGCCTGGGGGCCTTCGTTGGGGCGCTGGAGTAGCCCTAGTTTGACCAAAGGGCGGGTCTCTTTTTGCCAGAGCTTGAGCGCGCGGTCTTCCGTCACTTGGCTCTTTGCACCGCGTAATGCGAGCAGGCCAAAGCCAGTCAGCACGAGCGCAATCCCGACGGTGAGCAGCAGCATCAAATCGCGCCAGCCGTCGATGCCGAAGCGGCTGAAGATGCTGCGTTGCAACTCCGGCCCGTAGGCCAAGACCCAGCGGTTCCACTGGGCGTTGACCCAATCCCAGCGGGCTTCCAGTTGGTAGTAGAGCCGGCTGCTACCGCGCCGCAGCGCGAAGGGGGCGGACTCCTCAAGGCTGAGCGCTTCCGACAACCCCTGCTCGACGCGGTTGGGGGCCACAGCCGCCGTGGGGTCGATGCGCTGCCAGCCCAAGCCCTGCTGCCAGACCTCGACCCAAGCGTGGGCGTCGGACTGCCGCACCACGGCGTAGTCGCCCACCAAGTTATTGCTGCCGCCTTGGTAGCCGGTGACGACCCGGGTGGGGATCCCCGCAGCGCGCATCAGCACCGCGTAGGCGCTGGCGTAGTGCTCGCAAAAGCCACGGCGGGTGCCAAACAGGAACTCGTCGACTGGCTCAGCCCCGAGCAAGGGCGGCTTCAGGGTGTAGAAGAACTCCTGCTCGCGGAACAGCTTCAAGCCTTGCTGGATGATGGCGGCGTCGTCCATGCCCTGAGCGCGCCAGCTTGCGGCGAGTGCCACCGCCTTAGGGTTGCGGCGCGCAGGCAGGCGGGTGGCCGCACGGCGGCTGCGCTCGCTCAACTCCGGCTGCAAGCGGTAGCGGCTGTGCGAGCGCAAACGGTACAAGCGCCGCTCTTTGATCTCGTCGCGCGCGAGCACGATGCCATCGGGTGCGATGGCGGCATCTGGCGGCAGGCTGCGTGGGTCGGGGAAGTCGAGCGCAAACAGCCAATGGGCGCGGTTCGGTTCCAGCGTGACTTCGTAGCCGATGGCAGCACCCTCCAGCTCCACCGTCGCAGGGTCGC